>NZ_PTSN01000019.1:0-97508 GCF_002965865.1 Escherichia sp. MOD1-EC6098 | reverse complement strand
GCTTAGTAGGGCTTGCTTTAGCTATTATTTACTGCAGGCTGCTAGATAAAAAAAAATCACAAGTGATATTAAAGATTGTTGACAAATGAATATATATATTTATGCAAGCTCATATGATGAAAATAGTGGTGGCTCTGTAGTCCTACATAGACTATGCCATATCATAAATAAACACAGTGCCCATAGTGCATATTTAGTTAAATTGGATCCATTTCATTACGGTAAAAAAACAATTAGAAAATATCTGTCAAAATTAAAATGGGAATTTTGTAATAAGTTTAAATTTAAAACTAATGCTGATTGGGATACTCCTGTTTGGTATAAATTAAACAATATCCCTTCAGATTCAGTGGTAATTTATCCGGAAATAATTAATGGTAATCCTTTAAAAATAAAAAATGTTGTAAGGTGGTTATTACATCAACCCGGTCATCATACTAATGTCATTGATTATGGGAAAAACGAACTGTATTTTAAATTTAACTCAGCGATTCATGACTTTGATAATGATGGTTCTTATACAGCATCAAATGAACTAAAGGTAATTTATTATCCAATTCAAATATACAATGAAAAGGTAAATCAAGAAAGGGATATCGAGTGTTGTTATCTTGTACGGAAGGGATTTTATAAAAAAAACATCCATCCTCCTAAAGCAATAAAAATTGACGGATTAACTCATCAGGAAATAGCTGATGTTTTTAGACGCTCACAGAAATTTATTTCATATGATGATTATACAGCATATTCTATATTTTCTGTTCTGTGTGGTTGTCCATCTTATGTAGTACCGACAGAAGGGCAAACGGTTAATGATTGGTATCCTGATGAAAGAGATCGTTATGGGATATCATATGGTTTTACTGATGAGCAAGCTAAATGGGCAGAAGAGACCAAAGATAGAGTTTATAGACATATAATAGATGAGCATAACAAATCAATAGATAGAGTGATTGATTGTTTACAAGAAATTGAATTCTTTTTTGGTGGGAATGGAACTACTAAATAGTGGATAACACATTATTTATTTTATAACAATTAACTGCTTTTAGAAAAATAATA
Organism: Escherichia sp. MOD1-EC6098; assembly: GCF_002965865.1. NCBI lineage: Bacteria > Pseudomonadati > Pseudomonadota > Gammaproteobacteria > Enterobacterales > Enterobacteriaceae > Escherichia > Escherichia sp. MOD1-EC6098. The sequence goes on along the minus strand of NZ_PTSN01000019.1, from coordinate 96,446 downwards.
TTTAAATGAGTTAATGCTATATTTTATTAGTAGTATGCAAATAAGGCAGATAAAAAATGATAGAACAAGATGAATGTATTATTGCAGTCGTGGTCCTTTTCAGACCTGAAATTGCACGCATACATGGATTGCTGAAAAGTATAGTTATGCAAGTTGACAAGGTTGTTCTTATCGACAACACAGACGAATCTAATTTAATAATGCCTGATTCCGAGTTTGAGCCATACGGAGAAAAAATTGAACATTATCGACTGAACAACAATCTAGGCATTGCAAAAGCTCAGAATATTGGAATTCATTATGCCGAAAAATCGAAAGCATCTCATATTTTATTTTTGGATCAAGACAGTATCGTTCCAGAAGGAATGATTAAAACATTGCTAATTAATGAGCGTGATCTTTTAAATGGTGGAAAACAAGTCGCTGTATTAGGTCCAGCATTTAAGGATGAGAAAACTGGAAAGATAACAGGTGCAATTCATATTGGTCTATTTTATAAAACCAAGCTGTGTCATAGTGTCCATCCGTTAGAAACAGATTTTCTAATTTCTTCAGGAAGCCTGATTAGGATGGAGGTGCTGCAAAAAATCGGATTTATGGATGAGGAGTTGTTTATAGATTTCGTTGATATTGAATGGTGCGAACGGGCGAAGAAAATGGGATTGCGATCTTATGTTGTGCCTGATATTGTCATGATGCACAATATTGGAAATGAAGCAAAACGAGTATTGGGTAAAAATGTAATAATGCATAGTGATTTTAGGCATTATTTCATAGTAAGGAATTCAATTTATTTGATTCTTAAAGATAAACTTTCATTCAATCATCGTGTATATTTATTCATCCGGTTGCCATTATTTATAGCTGTTCACACTTTTAATTCATCTTCGAAGTTAAAAAAAATCAAACTGTTAGCAACTGCAATAAAAGATGGTGTTGTGGGTAAGATGGGAAAAGGTTACTTCTCTAATTCTTGATAAATATATTGGCAATGTAAACTAAACATTAATAATGGCCGCTTAACCTAATCATGAAATGAGATTGTAATGTTTTTATACCTCTCAATATTTATGTGTATTTCTATTCTATCTTTTCTTCCTAACCAGAAATATTTGTTAAAAGCAATAATGATCTTTTTGCTTTTGATGTGTGCATTCCGTAGCGAGTTTGTCGATAGGGATTATACAAACTATATTACGCTAATTTTTGAGTCAGCAAATAACTTATTCTATCCAATAGAGTTATCATTTAAATTAATAAGTTTTATTGCGGTTAATATGCTTGATGGATATTGTTTTGTTTTTATCATTTTTGCACTAATATCTATCTACTTAAAATACGATATAATAAAAAAATCCTCACCATTTTTACTGCTATCTGTACTTGTGTATTACTCAAATACATTTTTACTGCAAGATATGACTCAGATCCGGGCTGGAGTTGCAGGTGCTATAGTACTATATTCAGTGTTACAATATGCGAAAAACAAAAATATCATGAGTTTTGTGATATTGATTTTCCTAGCATCGACATTTCATATAACTGCGTTGTTATTTTTTATTGTTCTTGCATTCGATACTAATGTAATTAGCCGAAGGTATATCTTTGTTTATTTCTTGACTTTATTTGGGGCTTATTGTTGTTATTATGCAGGCATCAATTTCTTAACCTTATTAAAATATATCCCTGTTGCTTATGTACAATATAAATTTAGTGACTATATTAGCCAAAGTCAAGGTGCTGACTTTGTTCCTGTCAATATTTTCTCTGTAATGCAAATATTGCATTTACTTATAGTTATATTATCTTTTGTTTTTTCTCGGAAAAAAAACTTATCTCGTGATAAGGTGCTTTTCATTAAAATTTATTCATTATCTCCGCTTGCTTTCATCATATTATCTTCTATGCCAGTATTCGCTTTGCGCGTTAGTGAACTTTTTGCTATTAGTGAAATAATTCTACTTCCAGCCTTGCCCCTTCTTTTTAGACAAAAACAGTTTGCTAAATTAGCGGTTATAGGAATATGTTTTATTATGTTTTATATTAATATATATCATCTTGAGATTTTAAATGAGTATTCGACATTGTAAGCTAAGAAGATGTTATATGTGATTATGGCGATTGTTTGGCACCATTGATGGATACAAATCAAAATCAGTGTTAATAATGTGGAAAAAAAATGAAATTAAAAACCATGGCTGTTTTATTATCGAGTTACAATGGGGAAAAATATATTAGAGAACAATTGGACTCAATAATAAAATGCTATAGAGATTTCGATTTACATATTCATATAAGAGATGATGGTTCAGTTGATTCAACATGTGAAATTATTAAAGAGTATATATCAAAAAATGACTCTATATTTTTGTATGAGGGTGATAACGTTGGCGTCATAGCTAGTTTTTTGTGGTTGGTTGAGAATGTTGGAGATTATGACTATTACGCTTTTTGCGATCAGGATGATGTATGGGAACCTCTTAAATTGATTGCAGCTACAACGAAGATTATTAAATATAAGCAAGATATAGCAATAGGGTATTGCTCCTCATATAACTATGTTGACAAAGAATTAAATTATATCGGCCGTTATAATTCTCAAAGTAATTTTTCTTTAAACAATATTTTAATTGAAAATTGTGCGCCAGGCTGTACTTTTGTGTTTAATCAATCTTTGCGTAAATTATACTTGGATCTAAATGAAGCCAATATAGCCAATCGTATTGTTATGCATGATTGGTTTTTTTTAATACTGGCAAGAACATTTGGCCACCTAATATATGATCATAATAGCTACCTAAGTTATAGGCAGCATGATAATAACGTCGTAGGTATAAAGTCTGGTTTTAAGAATATTCTATGTAATAGATTAAAACAGGTCAAAAAATATAAGCAAAATGGGAGACATCTTCTATCGCTTCAGATGGATTTGGTCTCCATGTATTGTTTAAAGCATAATAAAGAAGCAGTATATGAAATAACTCATGGGTTTGTAGAGTCTCAAGCAAACTTGGTAAAAAGATTGAGGTATGTTTTTTCCGGGTATGTAAAAAGAGTTAGGTTCATTGATGATGTGCTTTTTAAAGTTTTGTTTATTATTGGATGGTTTAAGTAAGGATAAAAGATGCCTCGTAAAAAAATTTTGCTTGTCGCAAATACACTCTGGTCGATATACAATTTCCGAAAAGGATTAATAAAAAGTTTAATTGAAAAAGGATATGATGTTACCATTGTTTCTCCAGAAGATGACCATTTGGAAAAAATTGTCGATTTAGGGTGTAAATTTGAATCAATTTCTGTTTCCTCGCAAGGGAAAAACCCACTTAAAGATTTAATGCTATTATTAAAGTTAATAAAAATATATAAGAAAATAAAACCTGATTTTATTTTTCATTACACAATCAAACTAAATATCTATGGTTCTATAGCCGCTGGTATTGCGAATTGTAAATCTATAGCGATAACTACAGGATTAGGGTTTGTTTTTAATAAAGAAACACTTCTGACTAAATTCATAACTCAATTGTATGCTTTTTCTTTTCGCTTTGCAAAAGAGGTCTGGTTTCTGAATGAGGATGATAGAAATGTATTTCTGAGAAAAAGAATAATCAATGAGAGTAAATCATTTATTCTGGCAAGCGAGGGCGTTGATACTAGTTATTTCACCCCCAGCCAGGTTTCGTGCAAGACTAAATATAATGATAATATTACATTTCTTCTTATAGCTCGGATGCTATGGGAAAAGGGAATTGGTGTATATATTGATGCTGCTAATATTCTAAAGTCTGAGTTTCCTGGCATTAGATTCCAGCTGCTGGGGGCTTGCGATAGCCAAAACCCCGGAGCGATTACAAGACAGGAAATTGAAAACTGGCAAATTAAAGGTATTATCGAATATTTAGGTGTCGAAAGTGATGTTAGACCGCACATAATTAGCGCAGATTGTATTGTTTTGCCTTCATTCTATAGAGAGGGGGTACCTCGTGTGTTGATGGAAGCTTCATCAATGTGTAAGCCAATAATTACCACAAACAATGTAGGTTGCAAGGATGTTGTAGTCGATGGTGAAACGGGATACCTTTGCAATGTACGTGATTACATTGGGTTAGCGAATGTAATGCGTAAATTTATTGAACTCACCCCACAAGAAAGAGAAACTATGGGCAAAAAAGGGCGGGACTATATCATTAAAAATTTTGATGAAAGAAAAATAATAAAAATATACCATGATACATTAATAAAATATATGTCTTAAATTGTGTTGAAAGTTTTTATTAAAAAAATCCACTAGATAGAAATGTATCCTTGAGCTGTTGGATATATGTTAAATTTTATGCTTTAAAAATTTATCTCATGTCATGTGTATCTATAGCTTAAAAAGGTGTACTTTTGGTTAAAGTGAAATTTTTTATAATATCATGGTTTTTTGAGATCGCAGTGGAAATTCAGTTCAGTAGTTGAGACTAAAAAATATTTTGATTATAATTTTAATGTAAAAGAGGATAAAAATGTCATTCTTATCAGATTCGGAACTCAGAAAAATATGTTTTAAAAAACTTGGGAAAAATGTCAAAATAAGTGAAAAAGCGTCAATTTATAATCCTGAAAAAATTGAGGTTGGGGATAATTCTCGAATAGATGATTTTTGTCTTTTGTCTGGAAAAATCTCCATAGGAAATAATGTTCATATTGCCGCATACTGTAATATTGCAGGGGGAATAGAAGGCATCACATTTGATGACTTCTCTGGGTTGGCATATGGTTGTCATGTCTTTTCTCAGTCTGATGATTATACTGGACGTACTCTGACCAACCCAACGATCCCTAAAAAATATAAAAAAGAAATAATTAAGCGAGTTATAATTGGCAAACACGTGATTGTTGGTACAAATTCATTAGTTTTTCCCGGCGTAACAATTGAAGAAGGATGCTCAATCGGAGCTATGACAATGGTTACAAAGTCTACAAAAGCTTGGGGGTGTTATTTCGGGATTCCTGCAAAGAGAATAAAGGAAAGAAAAAAAGATCTGCTGGAGCTTGAACAACTCTTTCATAAAGAAAATAAATGAAAGCAAGTTAGTAGCTCTGTTCAATATTTAAGATTTTTCAGTTTAGTTATTTGTTCCGAGAAGAGTTACGTAATGATGTTTCTTGTACTAGGGAGCCAGGAAAGCTCATCAGGCGTACACTTGTTGCACTAAATAATTCGCATTTTATGTTCAATAATTAAGATATTCCTTATTGCTTAAAACTGTTTTTCACAGCTTTTATATGTTCAAATACTCCTTATATAAATAAGGAGAACAAAATGGAACTTAAAAGTTGATGGAATATGTTTCTATTATCCCAACTTACAGACAAGTCTGGAAAGTATAACATCAGGGAAAGATCACGTAACGCTGCTTTTTTGTACTAAATAATTCGCACTAAGTGTTCAATAATTAAGATATTCCTTATTACCTAAAGCTGTTTTTCTTTGCTTATACATGATCAAATACTCCTTACATAATTAAGGAGAACAAAATGGAACTTAAAAAATTGATGGAACATATTTCTATTATCCCCGGTTACAGACAAGCCTGGAAAGTGGAACATAAATTATCTGATATTCTACTGTTGACTATTTGTGCCGTTATTTCTGGTGCAGAAGGTTGGGAAGATATAGAGGATTTTGGTGAAACGCATCTCGATTTTTTGAAGCAATATGGTGATTTTGAAAATGGTATTCCTGTTCACGATACTATTGCCAGAGTTGTATCCTGTATCAGTCCTGCAAAATTTCATGAGTGCTTTATTAACTGGATGCGTGACTGCCATTCTTCAGATGATAAAGACGTCATCGTAATTGATGGAAAAACGCTCCGGCACTCTTATGACAAGAGTCGCCGCAAGGGAGTGATTCATGTCATTAGTGCGTTCTCAACAATGCACAGTCTGGTCATCGGACAGATCAAGACGGATGAGAAATCCAATGAGATCACAGCTATCCCTGAATTTCTTAACATGTTGGATATTAAAGGAAAAATTATCACAACTGATGCGATGGGGTGCCAGAAAGATATTGCAGAGAAGATACAAAAACAGGGAGGTGATTATTTATTCGCTGTAAAAGGAAACCAGGGGCGGCTTAATAAAGCCTTTGAGGAAAAATTTCCACTGAAAGAATTAAATAATCCAGAGCATGACAGTTACGCAATTAGTGAAAAGAGTCACGGCAGAGAAGAACTCCGTCTTCACAGTGTTTGCGATGTCCCTGATGAACTTATTGATTTCACGTTTGAATGGAAAGAGCTGAAGAAATTATGCGTGGCAGTCTCCTTTCGGTCAACAATAGCAGAGCAAAAGAAAGAGCCAGAAATGACGGTCAGATATTATATCAGTTCTGCTGATTTAACCGCTGAGAAGTTCGCCACAGCGATCCGAAATCACTGGCACGTGGAGAATAATCTGCACTGGCGTCTGGACGTGGTAATGAATGAAGACGACTGCAAAATAAGAAGAGGAAATGCAGCAGAATTATTTTCAGGGATACGGCACATCGCTATTAATATTTTGACGAATGATAAGGTATTCAAGGCAGGGTTAAGACGTAAGATGCGAAAAGCAGCTATGGACAGAAACTATCTGACGTCAGTCCTTGCGGGGAGCGGACTTTCGTAATCTTGCCCTGGTTTATGTATTCTTACCCCGATAATATAATATTGAATAAATAACATTAAAAACTTTAAATGCAATGGTTTAATCCAATATGAATTTTATGAATGCAATTAGAATAATTTTACCTTTCTGTATTTTTTTGAGTGTTTTACTTTACACTGGAAGGTCAGATTGTGTTTTTTTATTTACTATTGAATATACACTTACAAGTGTAGCAATTTTTCTAATAAAAAGAAAAATTGTAAGCAATATTTTGTGGGGGGGGTATCTCTCCATTTTAGGTGTACAGGCAGCGTCGCTATTTAGTTCAGGACAATATTTGATGCCTCTCGCCTTATCGAATGCTGCAGAAATTGAATCTCTAGGCATTGGCGAGGTAATTAAAGTTGTTTTTATTTTTGTTTTATTTGTTATAGTTTCATTTGTTACGATGCCTTCAGGTGCTTTAATAAAACGTATTAAATATTATAAATTTAATCTTTTCTGTATAGTATTATTGCTTATGTGTTCTTTCATAAGTTCGGGACCGGTATATGCTTTTTATGAAACGGCGAAATTGTATTATTTACAGCAAACCTATAAGCCTAGTAAGAAGATTGGAGATGCAGGGAAATCTTTTTTAAAATCAAGTCTTTTTATTAATCCTATAGAAAATAACAATAGTTTCAAAGAACGTAATGTTATTGTAATATTTACTGAGGGATTTTCATCTGAAATTATTGGCAATACAAAATCTGGAGTACTTCCAGTTACGCCTAATTTAAATAAGTTATCTAATGAAGCTCTGAGTTTTAAAAATTATTATAATCATACAGCTGCAACCTTTAGAGGTTTAAGAGGTCAGTTAACATCTGGTTATCAATTTCGGGATGGCTTAACTGATTCTGGTACAGGTATCGCACAATTATCTAACTCAGAAATCAATAACATTTATCTTCATCGTCAAACATCTTTACCGGATATATTGAAAGAGTATGGTTATAAAAGTTATTTTATAGCTTCTACCGAAAAAAATAGCCCACTCAATACAATGTTGAAAACACTTAATTTTGATAAAGTCCTTGGAATGGGGGACTTTATTGGTTATCAACGAGACAGAATGACGGATAAGCAAACATTTAATGCGCTGCGAAATTTCTTGAGTTCATTGGAAAATAAAAAAGAACACTTCTTTATTGGTGTCTATCCATCTGGTACTCATCATGGACAAGATAGTCCAAATGAAAAATATTTTGATGGTAGCAACCCACTCCTTAATAAATTCTATAACTATGATTTTCAGTTAGGAAAATTTGTTGACTTTTTTCGGCGTAGTTCATTTTACAATAATACATTATTAATAATAACATCAGATCATTCAACATTTCCTTCGACAGAGTATAAAAAAGCATTTAATAGTGACTCCCATTATTTTGTGGATAACATACCATTTCTGGTTATTGGGGGAGATATCACGCCTGAAGTTTTAGATGCAGACGGTAAAAATTCATTAAGCTTTGCGCCAACAGTATTGCACATGTTAGGGATTCAGTATTCAATGAACTATTTTTTGGGATGTTCTCTTTTTGATAAGGAATGCATATCGCCATTTTCACATCTTTCTGCTATTGGTAGCGACTATTTCATCACAAGCAAAGAAAATCATGTTGAACTAATACCAAATAATAGTGATAGTGAATTAATAAAACTTGCTGAACGTTTTTATAATATCAGTGGATAAGTAGATAATTGGGTAAGAAACAATCGATCCCCTAGTTATGAAAAATATGACTGTAAAATAAGATATAAATTAAGCTATTCTTTATCTTAAATAAGCCGCAACCCCGCGGTGACCACCCCTGACAGGAGTAAACAATGTCAAAGCAACAGATCGGCGTCGTCGGTATGGCAGTGATGGGACGCAACCTTGCGCTCAACATCGAAAGCCGTGGTTATACCGTCTCTATTTTCAACCGTTCCCGTGAAAAGACGGAAAAAGTGATTGCCGAAAATCCAGGCAAGAAACTGGTTCCTTACTATACGGTGAAAGAGTTCGTTGAATCTCTTGAAACGCCTCGTCGCATCCTGTTAATGGTGAAAGCAGGTGCAGGCACGGATGCTGCTATTGATTCCCTCAAGCCATATCTCGATAAAGGTGACATCATTATTGATGGTGGTAACACCTTCTTCCAGGACACTATTCGTCGCAACCGTGAGCTTTCCGCAGAAGGGTTTAACTTCATCGGTACGGGTGTTTCCGGTGGTGAAGAGGGTGCGCTGAAAGGTCCTTCCATTATGCCGGGTGGGCAGAAGGAAGCCTATGAACTGGTTGCGCCAATCCTTACCAAAATCGCCGCCGTGGCTGAAGATGGTGAACCGTGCGTTACCTATATTGGTGCCGATGGCGCAGGTCACTATGTGAAGATGGTTCACAACGGTATTGAATACGGTGATATGCAACTGATTGCGGAAGCCTATTCTCTGCTGAAAGGTGGCCTGAACCTCTCCAACGAAGAACTGGCACAGACCTTTACCGAGTGGAATAACGGTGAACTGAGCAGCTACCTGATCGACATCACTAAAGACATTTTCACTAAAAAAGATGAAGACGGTAACTACCTGGTTGATGTGATCCTGGATGAAGCAGCAAACAAAGGTACTGGTAAGTGGACCAGCCAGAGTGCACTGGATCTCGGTGAGCCTCTGTCGCTGATCACTGAATCAGTGTTTGCACGTTATATCTCTTCTCTCAAAGATCAGCGCGTTGCCGCGTCTAAAGTACTGTCTGGCCCACAAGCACAGCCAGCAGGTAACAAAGCTGAATTCATCGAGAAAGTTCGCCGTGCGCTGTATCTGGGCAAAATTGTTTCTTATGCTCAGGGCTTCTCTCAACTGCGTGCCGCGTCTGAAGAGTACAACTGGGATCTGAATTACGGCGAAATCGCGAAGATTTTCCGTGCTGGCTGCATCATCCGTGCGCAGTTCCTGCAGAAAATCACTGATGCTTACGCTGAAAATCCGCAGATCGCTAACCTGCTGTTAGCCCCGTATTTTAAGAAAATTGCCGACGACTACCAGCAAGCGCTGCGTGATGTTGTTGCTTATGCAGTGCAGAACGGCATTCCAGTACCAACCTTCTCTGCAGCGGTTGCTTACTATGACAGCTATCGTGCCGCAGTGCTGCCAGCGAACCTGATCCAGGCACAGCGTGACTATTTCGGTGCGCATACTTATAAGCGCATTGATAAAGAAGGTGTGTTCCATACCGAATGGCTGGATTAATCTGATCTAACCAACAATAAATTGAGGCCCGGCGTATATTGCGCCGGGCTTTTTTTTACCAATTATCTTATAGACTAAATTTTACTGCTTAATATTAACCTAATAAATATCAGCTACTCTCATAAAGAAAATCTGAATTGTTTTTCGTTGCGTTGACCAGTCATCATCGTAGCGTTAAAACTTTTAACTCTTATCAGGATGCTAAAAACATCATGATTCACAGTTAAGTTAATTCTGAGAGCATGAAATGAAAATCACCATTTCCGGTACTGGCTATGTAGGCTTGTCAAACGGGCTTCTAATCGCACAAAATCATGAGGTTGTGGCATTAGATATTTTACCGTCACGCGTTGCTATGCTGAATGATCGGATATCTCCTATTGTTGATAAGGAAATTCAGCAGTTTTTGCAATCAGATAAAATACACTTTAATGCCACATTAGATAAAAATGAAGCCTACCGGGATGCTGATTATGTCATCATCGCCACTCCAACCGACTATGATCCTAAAACTAATTATTTCAATACATCCAGTGTAGAATCAGTAATTAAAGACGTAGTTGAGATAAATCCTTATGCGGTTATGGTCATCAAATCAACGGTTCCCGTTGGTTTTACCGAAGCGATGCATAAGAAATATCGTACTGAAAATATTATTTTTTCTCCGGAATTTCTCCGTGAAGGTAAAGCTCTTTACGATAATCTCCATCCGTCACGTATTGTCATCGGTGAGCGTTCAGAACGCGCAGAACGCTTTGCTGCGTTATTACAGGAAGGCGCGATTAAGCAAAATATCCCGACTCTGTTTACTGACTCCACTGAAGCAGAAGCGATTAAACTTTTCGCTAATACCTACCTGGCAATGCGTGTGGCGTACTTTAACGAGCTGGATAGCTATGCTGAAAGTTTAGGTCTGAATACACGCCAAATTATTGAAGGCGTTTGTCTTGATCCGCGTATTGGCAACCATTACAACAACCCGTCGTTTGGCTATGGTGGTTATTGTCTGCCGAAAGATACTAAACAGTTACTGGCGAACTACCAGTCTGTGCCGAATAACCTGATCTCGGCAATTGTTGATGCTAACCGCACGCGTAAGGACTTTATTGCGGATGCTATCTTGTCGCGTAAACCTAAAGTAGTGGGAATATATCGTCTGATTATGAAGAGCGGTTCAGACAACTTCCGCGCATCTTCCATTCAGGGGATTATGAAGCGTATCAAGGCGAAAGGTGTGGAGGTGATCATTTATGAGCCGGTGATGAAAGAAGACTCATTCTTCAACTCTCGCCTGGAACGTGATCTCGCCACCTTCAAACAACAAGCCGACGTCATTATTTCCAACCGAATGGCAGAAGAGCTTAAGGATGTGGCAGACAAGGTCTACACCCGCGATTTGTTTGGCAGCGACTAACCTTCTGTAATCAGGGCGATTTTCGCCCTGATTGTCTTTTGTTACCCATGTAATAATTCATTATTTTTATCACTTATCCTATAGCATTCATGAAGATTATCGCTACACTATGCGAACCTGAAATTTTCCGTCAGTTAGGGTAATGATGAGAGTTGAAAATAATAATATTCCTGGTCAAAACCATGACCCGGAACAGATTGATTTGATTGATTTACTGGTGCAGTTGTGGCGTGGCAAGATGACTATCATCATCTCTGTCATTGTAGCGATTGCCCTGGCAATAGGGTATCTGGCCGTTGCCAAAGAAAAATGGACTTCCACAGCTATCGTTACTCAACCTGATGTGGGACAAATCGCGGGTTATAACAATGCCATGAATGTGATTTATGGTACGGCTGCGCCGAAAGTGTCTGATATCCAGGCGACGTTAGTTGGTCGTTTCAGTACGACATTTTCTGCATTAGCAGAAACGCTGGATAATCAGGAACAACCCGAAAAACTGACTATCGAACCTTCTGTTAAAAACCAGCCATTACCCCTGGTTGTTTCTTATGTCGGGCAAACGCCTGAAGGTGCGCAGAAACAGCTAGCTCAATATATTCAGCAAGTTGATGAACAGGTGAATGAAGAGCTGGAAAAAGACCTGAAAGACAACATCGCACTGAGTGTGAAAAACTTGCAGGATTCTTTGAAAACGCAGGAAGTGGTCGCGCAGGAGCAGAAAGATCTGCGTATCCGTCAGATTCAGGAAGCGTTGCAGTATGCGAATCAGGCGCAGGTGACAAAGCCGCAGATTCAGCAGACACAGGACGTGACCCAGGACACTATGTTCCTTTTGGGGAGTGATGCACTGGAGTCGATGGTTAAGCACGAAGCGAGCCGTCCGTTGGTGTTCTCGTCAAACTATTATCAGACTCGTCAAAACCTGCTGGATATTGAAAGTCTGAAGGTTGATGATCTTGATATTCATGCCTACCGTTACGTTATGAAACCCACACTGCCAGTGCGTCGCGATAGCCCGAAAAAGGCTATCACTCTGATTCTGGCTGTGCTGCTGGGCGGTATGGTTGGCGCGGGGATTGTGCTGGGGCGTAATGCGCTGCGTAATTACAACGCGAAGTAATCTTTTCGGTTTTAAACAAAATGGGCAGGGTGGTGACACCTTGCCCATTTTTTTGCCGAATGTGATGCTGGGCATCTTATCCAGCCTGTGTGTGCAGAGAGAATGTGTAGGCCCGATAAGCTTGTGCATCGGGCAATGGCTCCGGATGCGACAACAATATCGCATCCGCTTACCCCGTAACTCACTGATGCCGTTTGCGCAGGTTTTCAATCACCGTCGTTAAATCCAGATCCTGATCCTGCAACAACACCAGCAGGTGATACATCAAGTCAGACGCCTCGTTAGTCAGCTCAAAGCGGTCATGTACTGTCGCGGCCAGTGCGGTTTCCACGCCTTCTTCTCCTACTTTCTGCGCGATGCGTTTGGTGCCACTGGCATACAGTTTGGCGGTGTAGGAGGTTTCCGGATCGGCAGATTTGCGTTCAGCGAGCAGTTGTTCAAGCTGGTAGAGAAACAACCACTGGTGAGCGGTATCGCCAAAACAACTGCTGGTGCCTTTGTGGCAGGTTGGGCCGATGGGATTCGCCAGCACCAGCAGGGTGTCGTTGTCGCAGTCCGGTGCAATGCTGACTACGTTGAGGAAGTTCCCCGACGTTTCACCTTTAGTCCACAGTCGCTGTTTGGTGCGTGAGAAAAAAGTGACTTTGCCGCTTTCGATGGTTTTATCCAGCGCTTGCGAGTTCATGTAGCCCAGCATTAACACTTCGCCAGATACCGCGTGTTGCACAATCACCGGCATCAGTCCGTCGGTTTTTTCCCAGTCCAGTTCGCGGCGTTGTTGTTCTGTTAACATATCCTGATCTCCACGCCCTGTGTTGCCAGGTACGCTTTTAATTCACCAATATTGATTATTTGTTTGTGGAATACGGAAGCTGCCAGCGCGCCGTCAACGTCGGCATCGCGGAAGGCTTCAAGGAAGTGTTCCATAGTGCCTGCGCCACCGGAGGCAATCAGCGGGACGTGGCAAACTTCACGCACTTTTTTCAGTTGTTCGAGGTCGTAACCGTTACGCACGCCGTCCTGATTCATCATGTTGAGGACGATTTCTCCGGCACCGCGTTTTTGCACTTCCTGTACCCAGTCGAGCGTTTCCCACTGTGTAACGCGGGTACGGCTTTCATCGCCGGTATATTGATTAACGTGATATTTGCCGGTTTCGGCGTCGTACCAGGTATCAATACCGACCACAATACACTGCACGCCAAAACGATCTGCCAGACGGGTGATCAATGTCGGATCGGCCAGTGCAGGGGAGTTGATGGAGATTTTATCCGCGCCAAAGGAAAGAATTTTCGCGGCGTCATCCAGCGACTTAATCCCACCCGCCACGCAGAACGGAATGTCGATCACTTCCGCCACGCGAGATACCCAGCTTTTATCTACCACGCGGCCATCGCTGGAAGCGGTGATATCGTAGAACACCAGTTCGTCTGCACCTTCTTCGGCGTAGCGTTTTGCCAGCGGCACAATATCGCCAATGATTTCATGGTTGCGAAACTGTACGCCTTTCACCACCTGACCATCACGAACGTCAAGACACGGAATTATGCGTTTTGCCAGCATGCGATGGCCTCCTTCACGGTGAATTTACCTTCCAGTAATGCCCGGCCAACTATTACGCCGCGCACGCCAGTGCCACGCAGAGCCGCGACATCTTCAATGTTGCCAATACCGCCGGAGGACTGAAACGCCACCTGTGGATATCTGGCGCAGACTTCTTCATATAAAGAGACGTTAGAACCTGCCAGCGTGCCGTCGCGCGAGATATCGGTACACAGCACATGTTTCAGGCCGACGGGCAGATAGGTTTCCACCAGTTGTTCCAGCGAAACGCCTGAGTTCTCTTGCCAGCCGCTGACCGCCACCTGTTTGTTGCCTTGCTCGTCAATACGGACATCCAGCGCCAGCACTAACGCATCGGCACCAAAACGTTCAAACCAGCCTTTCACCATTTCTGGTGACTTCACCGCGGTGGAGCCAACCACCACGCGCGCAACGCCTGCTTCCAGTAACGCCGCCACGTCTTCTTCGCTACGCACGCCGCCGCCAACCTGCACCGGAACGTTAACGCCCGCGACCAGGGTTTTAATCAGCGGGATTTGACGTTTAGCCGGATTTTTTGCCCCGGTCAGATCCACCAGGTGCAGCACTTCAGCACCTTGGGCGGCGTAATCCTGTAAGCGCGGCAGCGGGTCGTTGCCATAATCACGCTGCTTGCCGTAATCGCCCTGATGGAGACGCACCACGGTGCCGTCGATTAAATCTAATGCCGGAATAATCATCACATCTCCAGGAAGTTTTTCAGCAACTTAGCGCCAGCGGCACCGGAGCGTTCCGGGTGGAACTGCACGCCATAGAAGTTATCTTTTTGTACCGCCGCGGTGAACGGTTCGCCGTAGTTGCACTGGGCGATGGTCCACGGATTGACCGGCATGGCGTAGCTGTGAACAAAGTAAAAGTACGCGCCGTCTTCAATCCCCTGAAACAGGCGGTTGCCAGCCTGTGGGTAAACGCGGTTCCAGCCCATATGCGGCAATGGCAGACCAAAGTCGGTCATTTTCGGTACATCTTCGTCGATGATGCCCAGCAAATCGATGCCGTTACTCTCTTCGCTGCGTCGCCCCAGCAGTTGCATTCCTAAACAGATGCCCAGCACCGGTTGAGTACAGGCTTTGATGAGATCAAACAGTTCGCGCTCACGCACCTGGTCCATCGCCGCTTGCGCGGTGCCAACGCCGGGTAAAAACAGTTTATCGGCCAGCAACACGACGTCCGGGTCACGGCTGACCTTTGGTTCATAGCCGTGACGCGCAATGGCAGACTTCACCGAGTTCAGGTTGGCGCAGCCGGTATCAAGGATCACCACGTTCATTACAGCACTCCTTTCGACGAGGGCAGGGTGTCACCTTCCACGCGGATGGCCTGGCGCAGGGTGCGACCAAAGGCTTTGAACAGGCTCTCTACACGGTGGTGATCGTTTTTACCTTTGGTTTTCAGGTGCAGAGTCACGCCCATGGTGTAAGAGAGTGAACGGAAGAAGTGTTCGATCATTTCGGTGCTGAGATCGCCCACGCGCTGGTAGGTAAACTCAGCTTTATATTCCAGGTGCGGGCGACCAGAGATATCCAGCGCGCAGCGTGCGAGGCATTCATCCATCGGCAAGACAAAACCAAAGCGGCAGATGCCGCGTTTGTCGCCAAGGGCAATTTTTAACGCTTCGCCCAGCGCCAGCCCGGTATCTTCGACGGTGTGGTGATCGTCAATATAGAGATCGCCTTTAACGTTGATTTCCATACGGAAACCGCCGTGGGTGGCAATCTGATCCAGCATGTGATCAAAGAAACCAACACCAGTGTTAATCTTGCTGCCACCTTCGCGATCCAGCCATACCTGAACGTCAATCTGTGTCTCTTTGGTGTTGCGCACTACATGGGCATAACGATCGCGTTTAGTGAGTTGCTCGCCAATCATTGGCCAGTTCAGGGTTTTGCGGTTGTAGCGTAAACCATTAATACCCATGTTTTCAGCAAGTTGAATATCGGTCGCACGATCGCCAATCACGTAACTGCTGGCGCGATCCATCGCCTGCTCAGCGAGATAACGCTCCACCAGTTTTACCTTCGGCTTGCGGCAGTCACATTCATCGTCGGGCAGGTGCGGGCAAATCAGCACTTCATCAAACTGCACGCCTTGCGAGGTAAAGATCTGCATCATCAGATTGTGCGGGCCATCGAAATCCGCCTGCGGGAAACGTTGTGTTCCAAGACCATCCTGGTTGGTGATCATCACCAGCTTATAGCCTGCTTTTTGCAGCTTCAGCAGTTCCGGGATCACGCCCGGTTCAAAGGCGAGTTTGTCAAAACGGTCCACCTGAAAATCACTCGGCGGCTCGCTAATCAGGGTTCCATCGCGATCGATAAAAAGATACTTCTGACTCATCAAACTAGCTCCGCACGTAAGGCGTCAATGACGCGCTGGCTTTCTTCACGGGTTCCGACGGTAATTCGCAGGCAGCCGCTTAAAGAGGGTTGTTTATTCTGATCACGTAAGATAATGCCCTGATCCCACAAAGATTTAAACACTGCGCTGGAGGCTTTAAAGCGTGCCAGAATGTAGTTGGTTTCGGAGTCGAAAACCTGCTCCACGCAGGGGATCTCTTTCAGTGCGGCAATCAGGTATTCGCGTTCTGCAATAATTTGCGCCACTCGTTCGCGCATGGCGACGATCCCCTGCGGGCTTAACGCCTGGGACGCAATGTCGGCAACCGGCGTTGAGAGAGGGTAGGGGGCGATCACTTTCATCAGCAGGTTGATGACTTCTTCGTTTGCCAGCGTAAACCCACAACGGAGACCCGCCAGAGCAAAAGCTTTCGAAAGGGTGCGCAAAATAGCCAGGTGCGGATATTCCGCCAGCCAGCCCGCCAGCGATGCCTGCGGGCAAAACTCAATATAGGCTTCATCGGCAACCACAATGGCTTTTCCGCGGGTTAACTCCAGCAGAGTGCGAAAATCTTGCGGATTGATCAGTTGCCCGGTCGGGTTGTTAGGGCTGCAAACATAAACCACTTTCACGCCGTCCAGCTTGTCGGAAATCCCCTGCAAGTCCAGTTGCCAGTTTTCCAGCGTCGGCACCGTGCGACACTCGACGCCAATAGTTTCGGCGCTGACGCTGTACATGCCGTACGTTGGCGGGCAATAGAGGATGGCATCTTTACCCGGTTCACAAAAGGCGCGAATCAGTAGTTCAATGCCTTCGTCTGCGCCGCGGCTGACCAGCACTTGTTCCGGTTTTACGCCAGCATATTGCGCGTAATTTTCAATAACCGCTTTTGGCTGACATTCCGGATAGCGGTTGAGCGTTTGCTGAGTGAGCTGAAACTCCACGGCTGTAGGATATTCGTTGGCGTTCAGCCAGACATCGCCGTTACCGCCCAGTCGGCGCGCTGACTGATATGGTGTCAGGTTGCGGACGTTTTCACGCGCTAAATCGGTAATAGTCACGGTGCTCATGCTTGCTCCTTAAGGGCGTTGACACGTAAAGTCACGGCATTTTTGTGGGCTGTCAGGCGTTCGGCGGTAGCCAGCGTTTCAATGGTCGAAGCCAACGCAGAGAAACCCTCTTTCGACAATTCCTGCACGGTCATGCGCTTCTGGAAATCCGCCAGTCCGAGGCTGGAACAGGTGGCGGTGTAACCGTAAGTCGGTAGAACGTGGTTGGTGCCGGAGGCGTAGTCACCTGCCGATTCCGGTGACCAGTCACCAAGAAATACCGAACCGGCGCTGGTGATGCTATCGACCAGTTCGCGGGCGTTGCGGGTTTGAATAATCAGGTGTTCCGGGCCGTACTGATTGGAGATTGTCACGCACTGCGCTAAATCGTTGGTCACAATCAGGCGGCTGGTGAGCAGTGCCTGGCGTGCAGTTTCAGCACGCGGTAACTCTGCAAGTTGACGTTCTACAGCTTCGGCAACGCGGCGTGCCATATCGGCGTCGGGCGTCAGTAAGATCACCTGTGAATCCGGGCCGTGCTCAGCCTGAGAGAGCAAATCTGAAGCCACGAAGTCCGGCGTTGCGCCGCTATCGGCAATCACCAGCACTTCCGACGGGCCTGCGGGCATATCGATTGCTGCACCGTCCAGACGCTGGCTCACCTGACGTTTCGCTTCAGTCACAAAGGCGTTACCCGGTCCGAAAATTTTGTCCACTTTTGGTACGGATTCAGTACCAAAGGCCAGTGCGGCAATGGCTTGTGCGCCACCGACGTTAAACACGTCCTGCACGCCGCACAGTTGCGCCGCGTAGAGGATCTCATCGGCAATCGGCGGCGGTGAGCACAGCACCACTTTATTACAACCTGCAATACGCGCTGGAGTCGCCAGCATTAATACGGTTGAGAAGAGTGGGGCAGAGCCGCCAGGAATATACAAACCCACTGAAGCTACCGGGCGCGTGACTTGCTGGCAACGTACGCCTGGCTGGGTTTCGACATCTACCGTCGGCAGTTTTTGCGCATTGTGGAAGGTTTCAATGTTCTTTACTGCTACCGCCATCGCCTGTTTCAGGTCGTCGCTCAGGCGTTCGCAGGCTGCGGCGATTTCTTCAGCAGACACTTTCAGCGCGGTAACCTTGGTTTTATCAAACTTCGCGCTGTATTCCCGTAAGGCGTCATCGCCGCGTGCTTTCACGTTATCTAAAATTTCACGGACGATACGGGTGATGCTTTCAGAGGCGGAGATCGCCGGGCGCATTAACAGTTGGCGTTGTTGCTCCGCAGTACAGTTATTCCAGTCAATGATTGTGTTAAAGCTCATGGCTATTACTCCATCATCTTCTCAATTGGCAGGACCAGAATCGAACTCGCGCCCAGTTCCTTCAGTTTTTCCATCGTTTCCCAGAACAGGGTTTCGCTACTCACCATGTGCATGGCGACGCGCTGTTGATCACCCGCCAGCGGCAGAATGGTTGGTCGTTCGGCACCTGGCAGCAGGGCGATGACATCATCCAGACGCTCGGTTGGTGCATGCATCATGATGTATTTCGATTCACGCGCCTGAATTACGCCCTGAATACGGGTCAGTAGCTTGTCGATTAGTTGCTGTTTGGATTCTTCCATTTCACCATCGCGCTGGATCAGGCAGGCTTTCGAGCGGTAGATAACTTCCACTTCGCGCAGGCCGTTGGCTTCCAGCGTGGCACCGGTGGAAACCAGATCGCAAATCGCATCCGCCAGTCCGGCGCGCGGGGCAACTTCGACAGAACCGTTCAATAAGCAGGATTTGAAAGAGATACCTTTCTGGTCGAGATAACGCTTGAGCAAGTGAGGATAAGAGGTGGCGATACGTTTACCGTTTAAGGAGAGCGGGCCGTCCCAGGCTTCATCAACGGGCGTTGCCAGTGAAAGGCGACAGCCACCGAAATCAAGACGGCGCAGGGTAAAGTAGCGCGGATCTTCACCCTGGGCGCGGCGGTTGAGCAACTCTTCTTCCAGTACGTTCTCACCGATGATCCCGAGGTCTACCACGCCATCCATTACCAGACCGGGAATATCGTCGTCACGCACGCGCAGAATATCAATCGGCATGTTTTCTGCCATCGCGATCAGGCGCTGGGTGTGAAGATTAATTTTAATGCCGCAGCGCGCCAGCAATTCGCGTGAATCATCACTTAAACGGCCGGATTTTTGCATAGCTATGCGTAAACGAGTGTTGTCTGTCATTTTCTTATTCCTCTTTTAACCTGTCTGAATCGTTATCAACCGCGCAATAAAAAAGCCCCCGGAAGGTGATCTTCCGGGGGCTTTCTCATGCGTTCATGCACCACTGGAAGATCTGAATGTCTTCCAGCACACATCGCCTGAAAGACTAGTCAGGATGATGGTGATGATGGTGGTGTTTAAATTGAACGCGTGTCATAAAAATCTCTGTGAATGTTTATTCAACTGATGCCTTTTAACCTAAACCACTTTCACGATAGAAAGCAAGGGCTTTTTTATATATTTTGCGGCGATAGATTTGTTTAATGAATGAGCAGGGAAAGAAGGGCGCTAAGAGTGACTACGTTAAAAAAAGTAATCGTGAAAATATGTCTTTAAAGCCCTCAAGAACATTGTGTTCTGTAACTAAAGTGGCCTTTGTTCATGCCGGATGCGGCGTGAACGCCTTATCTGGCCTACAAATGTTGCCTAAATTCAATATATTGGTGTTTTTGTAGGCCTGATAAGCGGAGCGCATCAGGCAATTGTACATTTGCTAACAGCTTCGATTCATTCATAGAATGAATTGTCAGTTTTGATACGCTGGCGTAGCCTTATAGATCTAAGGTGTATCAGGAGAAAACGGATGAAAAAGGTCGCAATTGTCGGGTTAGGGTGGTTAGGTATGCCGCTGGCGATGTCACTTTCAGCGCGGGGCTGGCAAGTCACCGGGAGTAAAACCACACAAGATGGCGTCGAAGCGGCCCGAATGAGTGGGATTGATAGCTATACGCTTCGCATGGATCCCGAGTTAGTTTGCGATTCTGACGATCTGGATGCCCTGATGGATGCTGATGCGTTGGTCATTACGCTTCCGGCGCGACGCAGCGGTCCTGGCGACGAGTTCTATTTGCAGGCAGTGCAAGAGCTGGTAGACAGCGCGCTGGCTCACCATATTCCCCGCATTATTTTCACCAGTTCAACCTCTGTCTATGGCGATACGCAAGGCATAGTAAAAGAAACCACACCACGCAATCCCGTGACCAACAGTGGACGAGTGTTAAAAGAACTCGAAGACTGGCTGCACAATTTACCTGGAACTTCGGTCGATATTTTGCGTCTTGCTGGCCTGGTGGGGCCGGGGCGTCATCCAGGGCGCTTCTTTGCCGGAAAAACTGCGCCAGACGGTGAACATGGTGTCAATTTAGTTCACCTGGAAGATGTTATTGGCGCTATCACTCTGTTGTTACAGGCACCTAAAGGCGGACACATCTATAATATATGTGCGCCAGCTCACCCTGCGCGTAATGTTTTCTATCCGCAGATGGCCCGTTTACTGGGGCTGGAACCTCCGCAGTTCAGAAACAGCCTGGACAGCGGCAAAGGTAAAATTATTGATGGCAGCCGGATCTGTAATGAATTGGGATTTGAATACCAGTATCCCGATCCACTGGTAATGCCGCTGGAGTAAAGCATCACGCCAGCAGAATGCCGCATACACCGCAAGGGGGCGTGTATGAAACCACTGCTGGATGTGTTGATGATCCTCGATGCCTTAGAAAAAGAGGGCAGTTTTGCGGCGGCGTCAGCCAAACTGTACAAGACGCCGTCTGCACTGAGTTACACCGTTCATAAGCTGGAAAGTGATCTTAATATTCAATTGCTTGATCGCAGCGGTCACCGCGCTAAATTCACCCGCACCGGAAAAATGTTATTAGAGAAAGGGCGGGAAATTCTTCACACTGTTCATGAGCTGGAAAAACAGGCAATAAAACTTCACGAAGGCTGGGAGAACGAGCTGATTATCGGGGTTGATGACACCTTTCCTTTTTCTCTGCTTGCGCCGCTTATTGAACTCTTTTATCAACATCACAGTGTAACGCGGTTGAAATTTATCAATGGCGTGCTCGGTGGTTCCTGGGAGGCGCTGACCCAGGGCCGGGCAGATATTATTGTCGGCGCTATGCACGAGCCGCCATCTTCCAGCGAATTTGGTTTTTCTCGTCTGGGTGATCTGGAGCAAGTGTTCGTTGTGGCACCCCATCATCCGTTAGCGCTGGAAGAAGAACCGTTAAATCGACGAATCATTAAACGATATCGGGCGATAGTCGTCGGTGACACTGCGCAGGCAGCCGCGTCTACAGCTTCACAAATACTTGATGAACAAGAAGCTATTACCGTATTTGATTTTAAAACCAAGCTGGAGCTGCAAATCAGTGGTCTTGGTTGTGGTTATTTACCCCGTTATCTGGCGCAACGCTTTCTTGATAGTGGTGCGTTAATCGAGAAGAAAGTGGTCGCGCAAACCCTCTTTGAACCTGTCTGGATTGGCTGGAACGAACAAACCGCAGGGCTTGCCAGTGCGTGGTGGCGAGACGAGATTTTAGCAAATAGTGCTATCGCCGGTGTTTATGCAAAATCTGGTGACGGAAAATCAGCCATTTAAATAAAAAATCATCTGTCAAGCCCCTCATTCTCTTGTCATTTACCCCCCATTTAGGCACAATGCGCCGCTGTCAAAAAATGACTAAAAACCGACGTTTTATCCGCGTCGGTTATTTTTTGCTTCAAACCAATCATTCATACCAAGAGGCCGGGCTTCGTACCGGATAGATATTTACTAAAAATCGACAGTTGTTGTCGCTGAGGAATCCAAAAAAATGGGGCAATTTTTTGCTTACGCGACGGTTATCACCGTAAAGGAGAATAACCATGTCGCATAACGTTACTCCAAACACCTCTCGCGTGGAATTGCGTAAAACGCTTACGTTAGTTCCGGTTGTAATGATGGGTCTTGCCTATATGCAGCCGATGACGCTGTTTGATACTTTTGGTATCGTTTCAGGCCTCACGGATGGTCATGTGCCGACAGCCTATGCGTTCGCATTGATTGCGATCCTGTTCACGGCTCTGAGCTACGGGAAGTTGGTTCGCCGCTATCCTTCTGCTGGCTCTGCGTACACTTACGCCCAGAAATCTATTAGCCCGACCGTTGGCTTTATGGTGGGTTGGTCTTCTCTGCTCGACTATCTGTTCGCGCCGATGATCAACATCCTGTTGGCGAAAATCTATTTTGAAGCTCTGGTGCCTTCCATCCCATCGTGGATGTTTGTGGTGGCGCTGGTGGCCTTTATGACAGCCTTTAACCTGCGTAGCCTGAAATCCGTAGCGAACTTCAACACCGTCATTGTGGTGTTGCAGATTGTGCTGATCGCGGTGATTCTGGGCATGGTGGTCTACGGCGTATTTGAAGGTGAAGGCGCTGGTACGCTGGCGAGCACCCGTCCGTTCTGGTCTGGCGATGCGCATGTCATCCCGATGATTACCGGTGCGACGATCCTGTGCTTCTCCTTTACCGGTTTTGACGGCATCAGCAACCTGTCGGAAGAAACCAAAGATGCAGAGCGCGTGATCCCGCGTGCGATTTTCCTGACCGCGCTGATTGGCGGTATGATCTTCATCTTTGCGACCTACTTCCTGCAACTGTACTTCCCGGATATCTCTCGCTTTAAAGATCCGGATGCGTCACAGCCTGAAATCATGCTGTATGTTGCGGGTAAAGCATTCCAGGTTGGCGCGCTGATCTTCTCCACCATTACCGTACTGGCGTCTGGTATGGCGGCGCACGCAGGCGTAGCGCGTCTGATGTACGTGATGGGGCGTGACGGCGTGTTCCCGAAAAGCTTCTTCGGTTATGTACACCCGAAATGGCGTACTCCGGCGATGAACATCATCCTGGTTGGTGCGATTGCTCTGCTGGCAATCAACTTTGACCTGGTAATGGCAACGGCGCTGATTAACTTTGGTGCGCTGGTGGCGTTCACCTTCGTTAACCTGTCGGTTATCTCGCAGTTCTGGATCCGTGAGAAGCGTAACAAGACGCTGAAAGATCACTTCCAGTATCTGTTCCTGCCGATGTGTGGTGCGCTGACCGTTGGTGCGCTGTGGGTTAACCTGGAAGAAAGCTCGATGGTTCTGGGGCTGATTTGGGCGGCTATCGGTCTGATTTACCTGGCTTGCGTAACTAAGAGCTTCCGCAACCCGGTTCCGCAGTACGAAGACGTTGCATAATTTTATAAAACCGGATGGTGTCATCATCCGGTAAGTCTCAAAAAGCCGGAGTTTAACGCTCCGGCTTTTTTGTATCAGACGATCTCTTCCGCGTACTGCCAAAGCGCCTTTAACAGTGCCACTTTCTCTTTATCATCGGCATATTGCTGCGCCAGCATCTGCAGTTCATCAGCATAGCCTTGCAAAAAATCTGGAGTGAAGACCTGACGGCGATGCTCCAGCCAGCGTTGCTGTTCGGCGTAATCTAACGTGCCGGGGAAGTTACGCGCCCGATAATTGAACAACAGCTTCTCTATGCGTTTATCGACAAAGGTGATATCCAGTGCCGGTAAGTTACGTGGCTCGGTTTCCAGCACAATTTTCATTGCCGCGCGATCGGCGTCACTGAAAAAGCCATTATAAAGCTGGGCATCCACGTTATCTGAAGGCATAAACGGGTCGGCTTCAGCAAATATTGCCACCACTTTTTCGCGCACTTGCGGGTTTTCACGCAAAATTTTCAGGTTATCAAGGCAATGCTGACGATTAATTCCCAGACGGTCGGCATCCTCCGGGCGAAGTGTATTCGCCTGTGCCAGCACCGGACATTTATTAATATGCACCAGCTTAACCGGGACTGCGGCGTTATTGCCCAGATCGGCTTTTGCGGTATACAGACGCTCGCGCAGCATGTCGCTATCCAGTTCCAGTAATGGCGAAATATCTCCAGCTAAATCCACCATAATCACGGCATTGCGATTTTCAGGATGCCACGCCAGCGGCGCAACCCAACTGGTATTGCCGCGCCACGCACCAAACATGCCGGAAACGTGCACCAGTGGTTTCATCTGTGGCACATCAATCAATGCCATCAGTTTGTGCTTATTACGATGGGTAAAGAGATAATCAAACAGGCGTGGCTGACGCGTTTTCACCAGCTTCGCCATCGCGATAGTGGCGTATACATCGGCCATCGCATCGTGGGCGTTGCTATGCTCTATACCATTCGCTTTGGTTAAATGTTCAAGACGAAAACTCGGCAGACCGTCATCATTTTCAGGCCAGTTGATCCCCTCCGGACGTAGGGCATAACAGGCACGCATGACGTCCAGCAGATCCCAGCGAGAGTTATCATGCTGCCAGCTCCAGGCATAGGGATCGTAGAAATTACGATAAAAAACATTGCGCGTGACTTCGTCGTCGAAACGCACATTGTTGTAACCAAGAATGCAGGTTTTCGGTACGGTAAAAAGCGAGTGGATGCGGGCGGCAAAGGCGGCTTCGTTTTCTCCTTTCGCCCGTGCTTCCTGCGGTGTGATGCCGGTGATTAACACCGCCCCTGGTTGAGGTAAATAATCATCAGCAGGTTTGCAGTAAAAGACTTCTGGTTCGCCAATGATATTGAATTCGCTATCGGTGCGAATGGCGGCAAACTGCGCAGGGCGATCTAACGCGGGGTGCGTGCCAAAGGTTTCGTAATCGTGAAACAAAAAGGTAGATTGTTGCTTACCGTCATTCATCATTAGGTTAAATCCGTTATTTCTGCTGTATGCCAGAGTACCAAATATCACAACGCTAATCAGCTTTAGAGCGACAATTTGGCAGCGTGTGGAAACAGATAATGTCAGATTAAAATGAGATAAATGTCACATTTTCTTGCACTTTATTCCAGCCAGTTCATCAGGATTTCCGTAAAAAGAACAGCTATTTGAAACTCCTGAGGATTTGCTGTTGAAACGCCGTCTTGTTATTGCTGCTTCTTTGTTCGTTTTTAATTTATCGTCTGCTTTTGCAGCAGAAAATATTCCTTTTTCACCCCAGCCTCCAGAAATTCATGCGGGGTCATGGGTATTGATGGATTACACAACCGGACAGATCCTCACGGCGGGTAATGAGCATCAACAACGTAATCCTGCCAGCCTGACTAAGCTGATGACTGGCTATGTCGTTGATCGTGCTATCGATAGTCATCGCATTACACCAGACGATATTGTCACTGTGGGGCGTGATGCGTGGGCAAAAGATAACCCGGTATTTGTCGGTTCTTCACTGATGTTTTTGAAAGAGGGGGATCGCGTATCGGTACGTGATTTAAGCCGTGGATTAATTGTCGACTCCGGCAATGATGCTTGTGTTGCGCTGGCTGATTATATTGCTGGTGGGCAACGGCAGTTTGTTGAAATGATGAACAATTACGCCGAGAAGTTGCATCTAAAGGATACGCATTTTGAAACGGTACATGGTCTGGATGCGCCGGGTCAGCATAGTTCAGCCTACGATTTAGCCGTACTTTCGCGCGCCATCATTCATGGTGAACCTGAGTTTTATCATATGTACAGTGAGAAAAGCCTCACCTGGAACGGCATCACCCAGCAAAACCGTAACGGCTTATTATGGGATAAAACCATGAATGTCGATGGCCTGAAAACCGGACATACTTCCGGGGCCGGGTTTAATCTCATTGCTTCGGCTGTGGATGGTCAGCGTCGACTCATTGCGGTGGTGATGGGGGCTGAAAGCGCAAAAGGTCGTGAAGAAGAGGCGAGAAAGCTACTGCGTTGGGGACAACAGAACTTTACTACGGTGCAAATTTTACATCGTGGGAAAAAGATTGGCACAGAACGCATCTGGTATGGCGATAAAGAAAAGATTGCGCTTGGAACCGAACAAGAGTTCTGGATGGTGCTGCCAAAAGCGGAGATTCCGAATATCAAAGCAAAATACACCCTTAATGATAAAGAACTGACCGCGCCAATTAATGCCCATCAGCAGGTTGGGGAAATTGAACTTTACGATCGGGATAAACAGGTGGCGCACTGGCCGCTGGTCACCCTGGAATCCGTCAGTGAAGGCGGCATGTTTTCCCGGTTGAGCGATTATTTCCACCATAAGGCCTGACCTTTCTTTTGCAGCAGACTGGCAGGAGTGCGAGTCTGCTCGCATAATCAACACTCATTCCTTGTGGTTTTTATATTGCAAATATACTGTACATAAAACCAGTATTAATGGAGGCATCATGAACTACGAGATTAAACAGGAAGATAAACGTACCGTTGCAGGTTTCCATCTCGTTGGCCCGTGGGAACAGACGGTAAAGCAAGGTTTTGAGCAGTTGATGATGTGGGTAGACGACAAAAATATCGTGCCAAAGGAGTGGGTAGCGGTCTATTACGATAATCCAGACGAAACACCCGCCGAAAAGTTACGTTGTGACACCGTCGTCTCGGTGGCAGATGACTTCACTCTCCCCGAAAACAGTGAGGGCGTCATCCTGACGGAAATTTCTGGAGGTCAGTATGCGGTGGCGGTTGCACGCGTAGTGGGTGATGACTTTGCTAAACCCTGGTATCAGTTCTTTAATACTCTCTTGCAGGACAGCGCTTACGAAATGTTGCCAAAGCCCTGCTTTGAGGTTTATCTGAACAATGGTGCGGAAGAGGGGTATTGGGATATCGAAATGTATGTTGCGGTGCAGCCTAAACAGCGCTGATAAGTGGCACTGGATCAGAGGATAACCCGATTGCTACGCTGTTTTTCGTTATGTAAAAGAGTAAGATTCGTCTGCAGTTTTCTGACAACCAAACCGGGAACGTCTGCTATTCCCGGTTTGCCGGACAGATTTGTTACATAGCGTTATCGTTCCCGGACTGCCAGATTGCATTATGACCGTTTTTTCTCTTATTCCACGGAGTGCCCGCGTGCGTGCCGATAAGTCCTTAAGCCCGTTTGAAATTCGAGTGTACCGCCATTACCGCATTGTGCATGGTACGCGAGTTGCGCTGGCGTTCTTGCTCACCTTTCTCATCATTCGCTTGTTTACCATCCCGGAAAGCACCTGGCCGCTGGTCACTATGGTGGTGATCATGGGGCCAATTTCGTTCTGGGGCAACGTTGTCCCTCGCGCCTTTGAACGTATTGGCGGTACTGTGTTGGGTTCGATATTAGGTCTTATCGCTCTGCAACTGGAGTTAATCTCTTTACCGTTGATGTTAGTCTGGTGTGCTGCAGCCATGTTCCTTTGCGGTTGGCTGGCGCTGGGTAAGAAGCCATATCAAGGTTTATTGATTGGTGTGACGCTGGCAATTGTTGTTGGCTCGCCAACCGGTGAAATTGATACTGCATTATGGCGAAGCGGCGATGTGATCCTCGGCTCTTTACTGGCAATGTTGTTTACCGGCATCTGGCCGCAACGTGCTTTTATCCACTGGCGCATTCAACTGGCGAAAAGTCTCACTGAATATAATCGCGTCTATCAGTCAGCGTTCTCACCGAACTTACTCGAACGTCCACGTCTGGAAAAACATCTGCAAAAACTCCTGACCGATGCCGTGAAAATGCGTGGGCTGATTGCGCCCGCCAGCAAAGAAACCCGTATCCCAAAATCGATATATGAAGGGATCCAGACAATTAACCGTAATCTGGTTTGTATGCTGGAACTGCAAATCAATGCTTACTGGGCCACGCGCCCCAGCCATTTCGTGTTATTGAACGCGCAAAAACTGCGCGATACACAGCACATGATGCAGCAAATCGTGTTGAGCCTTGTTCATGCCCTGTACGAAGGTAATCCGCAGCCGGTTTTTGCTAATACGGAAAAATTGAACGATGCTGTGGAAGAGCTGCGTCAGTTGCTCGATAACCACCATGATCTCAAGGTCGTTGAGACCCCGATTTATGGCTATGTGTGGCTTAACATGGAAACGGCGCATCAACTGGAGTTGTTGTCAAATCTGATTTGCCGGGCCTTGCGCAAATAATTCCCGATCTTCAGAATCATCTTGCTGCTTCGATTCAGCAAAGATAAAGGGTATGATAGTGAAAAGGGATAAAAGCATTGTCATCTGCGGCAGCTATGAGTAATGTTGGCCCTAACGAATAGTGGCTGCTTAAACGAATCCGACTCTCACATTATCAGGGGTATAAAAATGGAAACTACCAAGCCTTCATTCCAGGACGTACTGGAATTTGTTCGCCTGTTCCGTCGTAAGAACAAACTGCAACGTGAAATCCAGGACGTTGAGAAAAAGATCCGTGACAACCAGAAACGCGTTCTGCTGCTGGACAACCTGAGCGATTACATCAAACCGGGTATGAGCGTCGAAGCAATTCAGGGCATCATCGCCAGCATGAAAGGCGACTATGAAGATCGCGTTGATGATTACATCATCAAAAATGCTGAGCTTTCCAAAGAACGCCGCGATATCTCCAAAAAGCTGAAAGCTATGGGTGAAATGAAAAACGGCGAAGCGAAGTAATTTCTGCTTTATTCAATGAGGGTTGCCCGGCAACCCTCATTGTTCATGATTCCTTTCTCTGTGTCACAAGTCATCATTCCCATCTGATAACATATTGAAATGTCGAAATTAACGACAACCTTCTTCTGTATGTAACAAGGTAAAAAGTTCTGCAACCCCGATGTTATTTATCGCGCTGGTTACTAATACGTTGCGTGCCCCGGCTTCCCGTAACCAGCATTTCACCAAAGATATTTGTTCTACGCTGGCTAAATCCGCTTTGGTTACTACCCCAATGACCGGGCGATTCATCGATGTAGTAAAGCCTGGCGAAAAAGGGGACCACGGTGCGTTCGCATTAAGTACCAGTGCGATAATGTCCGCTTCGCAGGCACAGACCAGCAGTGCGCTGTAAAGGCTGCGGTTTTCGAGGTATTCCCCGGGTGTGTCAATGGTGGCCGGTGACCAGACGATTGCCTGCGTCTTCTGATACTGAATATTCTCTCCGCGCAGGCATTGTGTGAGTGACGTTTTTCCGCACTGACTGGGGCCGATGAGCATCATCCGTTGCATAGTGTCAGGTCCGTGTAATGGAACAGGCGGTAAAGTGCATCATTTCGCCCAGCGTGCGTGTAACCTGGCTAAGTGCATATTCGATAGCAGAAACATCGCCAGTCAGAACTACCGCGCCGGTAAAACGATCAAGAAAACCAATCTCTACAGCGCCTGATTTTGTGGCGATATCACACGCGATGATAGATGCTTCACTGGGGGTAATCGTCAGAATGCCAATGGCAGAAACGGTGTCTGGTAAACCTAATTTCTTAAACAGATCCTTTCCGGGATTCGCAATCACATGCGCCAGTGTGACCTGTTTACCGGGAACATATTCCTGAATCATCCGTTCAGTCGTGTGTTGAGTTGACATTATCCCTCCACCATCTGATGCCACATGGCTTCATGCGGACGGGCAATCACCGAACGATAGACCAACAAACCTTTTTCCCCCGCGCGCTCGCTGGCGACAGAGACCGCGTTATTAACATCAGAAATATCGCCTGCCACTACCATGTAGCATTTACCGCCAATACCGAAGGCCATATGCACCCGCACGAGCGTGACGTTTGCCGCTTTCACTGCACAATCGGCAGCGTTAATGCAGGCTGCTACACTCCAGGTTTCTACTACACCGACAGCCCGTCGCTGGTCAACATGGTTCAGACCGCTGATTGCAGACAGGATAGTGGGATGAATATTAGGAAGAACCAGACTGTCGACCAACATTTCACCAGCAAGGGACGTGCCATTATCGATGGCCTGTTGCACCGCACCGACATCGCCACCGAGCATCAGCAGAAATTTACCGGGGCATAGCGTTTTGCTGACCAGTAACTCAACGTTGGCGCTTTTCAGCATGGCATCGCCGGTTTCCATCCCTTTCGCGATACTGCTAAGTTCTAAAATACCTACCGCTTTTGACATGGTTAACCTCTCACAACCGTAATCGCGTTTTCTGTCACATCACTGATCGTGCCATCAATACTGGCATGAATGGGGGCACCTAATGTGCCGTGTGGAATTTGGCCTACACATTGCCCACGAACGACACGATCGCCTTTTTGGACACACGCAATTGCGCTGGCTCCGATGTGCTGGCGTAACAATAGCGTCACTTTTTCGGGCTGTGGCACGTGTTCAGACCATGGCGCATCCTGATACCACGGTGCTAAGCCCAGTCTGGTTACCAGCCGTTTTACGGGAATCAGTCGATAATTTGCCATGACATCCGCAGGGTTTAAGGTGCCTTCGTAGCGGAGATTTTTAGCGCGTAATTCCTGCTTAAGCAGGCGATTTATGCGCATTGGTGAAATACCTACCGGGCAGGCGACGCTGGCACAGACGTTGCACTCCGAACAGGTGAGTGCTGTCAGTAACAGTTGCGGTGTAGTGAGCTGTTGGTAGTTAACCGCACGTACTAACAAATGTGGTGACAGTTCGTGACCGATTAAATGACGTGGACAGAGATCGGTACATAAGCGGCATTGTTCACAAACGGTTTTCGCGACGGCAAGTACGTTGCGATCATCCTGCATTCGACGTTGGATCAGTGAATGAGAGTTGGGTAAGACCAGCAAGCCGCCGGTGGTTTTGCTGACTGGCGTATCGAGCGATGGGATCAAACTCCCCATCATCGGCCCGCCATTGATAAAACCGGGATTATCTACCGTAGCGCCTCCCGCCAGCGCCAGTACCTCGCGTAAAGACATTCCGATGGGAACGGTCACTGTTACTGGTTTAGCAACTGCACCATTAACGGTTAACGTGCGGCGCGTTACCGGATACTGTTGCTCAACGGCTCTGGCAACATTCAGCACGGTCTGGACGTTATTCACCACCACGCCGACGCTAACGGGCAACGCGGCGGGTGGAACGCGACGACCTGTTGCCATCCAGATGGTCAGCACCTCATCCCCAGCGGGATAAACGTCGGGCAAAATATGCAGGCGGATATCCGTTGGAAGTAATGGTGTAAGTGCTTTTATTGCGGGTTGATACTTCTCTTTCAGCGCGATGATTCCGCTAGCAGCCCCGGTGGCTTTCATCGCATAGTGAACACCGCGCAGCAGGCGGCTGGCTTGTTGTGCCATTAACTGCTGGTCCACTTTCAACATTGGTTCGCATTCCGCGGCATTTACCAGGAAAGTGTCAACACACGCCTGCAGCTTGATATGTGTTGGAAAGCCTGCGCCGCCAGCACCCACAACCCCGGCTGCCTGAACTCGCTCACGGATCGTCTGACTGTCACAGGACGTTAACTCGACGTTCATAACAACTCCTCAAGCAGTTCCTCAATAGCGGAGGCATCAGCCGCTCGTGGGTTGGTACGCAATGTTGCATCCGCCAGCGCTGCCTGAACCATATCTGGAAGACGTGCTGACCATTCTGCTTTTTTTTCTTTCAGTGCATTAGCGAGAGTCGGTATTGCACAGGCTTTTTTAAGCTGTTCAATATGTTGAATGAGTGCATTCAGGCTGGCGGTGTCATTGGCGTTATCAGGGCATAAATGACACGTTTTTGCCAGCCGGACGTAGCGTTTGGCGGCGCGCGGATCGCCAGCATTAAAGCGGATAACCGCCGTGAGCAGGAGAGCATTCGCCAGGCCGTGTGGCAGATGAAACTGCCCGCCGAGTTGATGGGCAATTGCATGATTTAACCCAAGCCCAGCCTGGCTAAAGGCCATTCCGGCAAGCGTCGAGGCATTATGCATTTTGCCGCGAGTAGCAAGACAATCGCCTTTATTCACTGCTGTAGGCAGGTAGTGAAAAACAATTTGCACGGCTTTTTCGACCAGAGCATCCGAGAAATCACTGGCGCGTGGAGAAACATAGGCTTCTAGCGCATGGGTTAAAACATCCATTCCGGTATTGGCAGTTATCGCGGGAGGCACGCTGACGACCAGCGAGGGATCGAGGACTGCAATATCCGGATAAAGTGCATTATCGAAAAGGGGATATTTAATCCCTTTCTCTGGATCGCTGATGACACAGGCGCTGGTCACTTCTGAGCCGGTGCCGCTGGTGGTGGGAATGGCTACGCAGGTGTCAATCTCAATAGCACACTGGCGACTAAACCAGACAATCGCTTTTGCGGCGTCCAGCGCAGAGCCGCCGCCAAAACCGATAACCACATCCGGGCGTAAAGTCTGCATTTGTGCAATGCCTTTTACCACGGTCTGGATAGTTGGGTCGGGTGTTATTTCGCTAAAAATACTGAGGCGGTTGCTGTCAGGCAGCGCCTGGCGCAACGTGTCAATCAGTGGTGAGCGTGCCAGAAAGGCGTCGCAAATAATCCAGATGTGCTTATTGGTGAAACGGCTAAGCACTTTAAGACTTCCAGGTCCGCTGTATAAACGCGTCTGCAGTGAAAAAGTATTCATTTCCGTTTCTCTAGCGAATGGAAAAACCAGTGGTCAACACGCAGCGTCGTGAGCGGGCAAAAGTCCGTGCTGACGTTGTCCCCTCTCCGGTCGGTGTAGCAATGGTGAAGGTCGTAAATCCTTCACCGCCGACGCCAATGCCTGCCCAGGAGGGGCCGTTTTTGACAAAGATGGAGGTTTGCATAACGCGCGCGGCAAGGTTGAGCCGAGAGACATTCTGCGAGTGCATAATTGCCGTGTGGTGCAAGCTGTCTTCCACTTTCAGCGCCAGGGTGAGGGCGCTATCAAAATCATTAACTTTTACAATGGGCAACATTGGCATCAGTTGTTCGCAGGTAACCCAGCTATCATCGGCGTCGACAATAGCAATTAGTAATCGAGGGGCTTTCTGCGGTAAAGGAATTCCCGCTGCTTCCAGCATGGCTGAAGGACTTTTACCCACCAGCTTTTTGTTGGCAACATTGCCAGGAAGGCAAATAGCACGCAATTGGTCAGTTTGTTCCCGGTTAAGAAGAAAAGCGCCAAAACTTTGCATCTGTTGGATTAGGTAATCTGCTACTGATTCAACGACTATCAGGCTTTTTTCAGCGATACACGGCAGGTTGTAATCGAATGAAGCGCCGTTGATGATGTCTTCGGCGGCTTTCACAATATCCGCCGTTTCATCGACGATGCAGGGCGGGTTACCCGCACCGGCACCAATCACTTTCTTGCCACTTTTCATTCCCATCGCGACGATACCTGGACCGCCAGTAATTGCCAGAACGACGATTTTAGGGTGCGTCATCATCTGTTCGGTGGCGGCAAAGGTTGGTTCAGACACGGTAACGATAAGGTTATGAATGCCACTACAGCGAAACGCGATGTCTTCGATTATGGCGATCAGTTTCAGCGATACGTTTTTGGCTCCCGGGTGAGGACTGAAATAGACACTATTGCCTGCAGCCAACATGCTGATGCTGTTGTTAATGATGGTTTCCGTTGGATTGGTACTTGGCGTGACTGAGCCAATAACCCCAAACGGAGAGTATTCAAATAAAACCATGCCACCATCACCGGTTAGCGCAGTGGTGGTTAAGTCTTCAATTCCAGGTGTGTTATCGAGAGCCGCTTTGTTTTTTAGATACTTATCTTCTTTATTTCCCATCCCCGTTTCGATAGCGCTCTCTTCTGCCAGTTCGGTAAGGCGGGGGGATAATTCTTCGCGAATGGTGTTGATAATGGCACTGCGGGTTTTAAGTGGGCACTGTTGAAAGCGCAAAAAGGCCTGGTGTGCAGCGCAGACGGCGTCATCGACAGTCTGGAAAATACCATTTCTTTGCGTTTGTGACGCAGTGGGCATCATTTGTTCGCGCAGGATATTGCGGATAATCGTTTCTAATTCAGTGGTATTCATAGGTTTGCTCCTGCGTTAATTGCTGCCATTGCGGTTTGTGCAATATCCATGTCTTGTTCAACGCTACCGCCGCTGATACCAAGCCCTCCAAGCAATATTCCGTCACGCCAGAGGGGGAAACCGCCACCAAAAGTGACAACTTTGCCTTGCATATGGCTTTCGAGTCCATAAAGCGGCGCTCCGGGTTGCACGGCGTCAGCAAGCTTGTGTGTTGCCGTTTTCATCGCCACGGCGGTCCAGGCTTTTTTCGGTGCCAGTTCACTGCTAACCAGCAGCGCATCAGGCATCCGCCAGGTAACGCTTTCCGTACCGTTGGCATCAACGATGCTAATGACTACGGGAATATGCAGTTCATCTGCGCGCATTGCCGCGCTACGAATGAGCTGATGAAGATCCTGAAAAGTGAGCGGCATCGTGCGTTCCTTCAATGCTGGAGTGTGGTTAGCTTCGTGATAACGTTTTGTTATTTCCTGAATCATCAGGTTCTGATGAGCAACATTGTCTTCCACGCGGGCGAGGGCATACAGGCAATCGGAAAGCCGATTGATGTAGTGCAGTAAAACATGGCGAACGGTGGCTTCCGTTGTCAGTTCAACCAGACGTCTTTCGGCCCTGCGAGCCACTGTGCGGGCGAAATGCATGCGGCTTGCGGCTTCACAACGACCAGGTAGAATGAAGCTGCGAACTGGAGGAACCGCGTTCATTGCACTGTCGATCGCTTTTTCCAGCGCGGCGATTTCTTCCGTACTGATGTAACGTTGCTGCGCTGATGGCTGTTCGCTTTCACTGGCGAGCTCGGCACTAAACCAGAATATCTGTTGCTGAATGGCTTCCAGTAAGATGCGATGACTTTCGATGGTGGTGGCGCAATAACACAGACTGAGTGTCGCGTTCAGTTCATCCAGCGTGCCATAGGCTTCGACACGTAGATGAGTTTTGCTGACACGTTGCCCGGTAAATAGGGACGTATTTCCTGAATCGCCTGTTCTGGTATAAATCGCCATCTTTCAACTCCTTAGCGCGAAAGCGTATCGACAATGCCAACCACTGCCAGGTCGATGGCTTCGTTAGGTCCGGAAAACACATGTCTGGCGCTGGAACCGCTGCTGAGGAGTACCAACTCACCGACGCCAGCACCGACTGAATCAACGGCAACTTCGTCACCGGTTAATGGCGTGAGAGGCAGTTCACCGTCAGCGCTGACCCGGCGAACCAACAGCAGTTTTTTCCCGACCAGAGAAGGTGATTTTTGCGTGGATACCACCGCGCCAGTGACTCGAGCCAGATGCATGGGTTACTCCTGCCTGATTAACTGAATGTTTCGGGTAATTGCCGCTTCACGCGCAAGAGCGGTCACACAACATTTCCGTTGCAGCACCAGTATTCCCGTGCATAACTGCGCTATGTCGACATAACTTAAAAGTCGACCACGATGAAGGTAGACCGGTTGCCCTTGTTCGTCGCACCAGGTTAACGGTAGACGGGCGAGTGACTTTAATTTGATGGCGTTCAGAAAATGATGCTGCAACGACAATTGAATGTGCATTCCCCAGGCTAACGCCTCGTGAATGTGGATTGCTGCACGATCTGACGTTTCGTTTTCCGCGAGTTGTCGCAACAACGGCAGATCGACATATTGAATTTGTAACGATGCATACTGATGAACTATCTCGTGAACGCTGGCTTCTCGCAGTTGCGAAACAGTTAGCGCGAGTGTTTTTCCCGCACGCTGTTTCAGGCGAAAAATCACTTCGTCAACAATGTGTTGCATCAGCACGTTATTCATGGCACCGACACCAGCGTGGCAAAAACGTCAGGATTATCAGCGCCTGCAGCGTTGGCTTCGTCGGTATCTATATGCATTTCAAGACGCATATCCGGTGAGACGCGAACGGCAACGTTATCGAATATCAGTCGTCGCTCATCCCCTTCAATGGCGACCGCCACCTTATCACCATGTGTAACGCCATAAATCAGGGCATCAAGCGGAGACATATGAATATGCCGTTGCGCGACAATAACGCCAGAAGCGATTTCCAGCTCTGCAAAAGGGCTTATCAGACGAATTCCCGGTGTGTCGCTGAGATCGCCAGACATGCGTAGCGGAGCGGCGATCCCTAACGTTCTGGCGTCAGTCCGGGAAATCTCCACCTGACTTGAGTTACGTAATGGCCCCAACAAGCGAACGTTGTGTAATTTACCTTTTGGTCCCACCAGCGTAACAACCTGTTCAGCAGCGAACTGACCAGGTTGTAATAACGACTTTTTCTCGCTGATCGGTTGTTCAGGAAAAAGGCGCACATAATCCGCCGTTGAAAGATGAATGTGACGACTGGAGACGCCCAGAGGGATAGGGCGCTCGCGCATCTCATCCAGGACCAGGCTAACAGCCTCCTGCAAGGTTTGTTTATCCATTACTACATCCCTCGCTTATCGGAATGCAGGCAAAGTGAACGGGGTTCACCTTTTTGCCGTTGGCACGCCGGGTCAAGACACAAATTACAACTGATAATTTCTGCGGTGACTGTTGTTGCAGGAGTTTCGCTTGCTTCGACTGTCGCATCCAATGCTTCTGTTGTGCGGGGCAGTATTCCTTCTCCAGGTCGGGCAATCACTTTGTGCGCGACAAGACCATTTCGCTGTCTGGCGAAACTGACGCCTGTTGCGATCGCTGCATTAATCGAGGCGACGTCACCGATAATTTTGATGAGCGTCCAGCCCGAACCATTGGTCTTCTCAAGGCCAACCAGCGTGATGGACGCGGCCTTAGCCATAGCGTCCGCGCAACTGATGGCGAGTGCCAGACCACTGACTTCAAGTAATCCCAGTGATTGCTTCACGCTGTGCTCCTTAGCGAATGGGGTTATGCAGATTTAGGTAAAATGGCCTCAACATCGCTGTGCGGTCGTGGAATGACATGGCAGGATTTCACTTCACCAACGGCGCTTGCTGCTGCGCTCCCCGCATCAACGGCGGCTTTTACTGCGCCGACATCGCCGCGGACCATCACCGTAATCAGACCCGAACCAATCTTTTCATAGCCAACCAGTTGCACGTTGGCGGATTTAACCATGGCATCCGCGGCTTCAATTGCGCCAACTAACCCTTTTGTTTCAACCAGTCCTAGTGCGTTATTCATACAGCATTTCTCCTGTGGATTATGGGTGGTATTCCCTGAAGGGAATGCCTTTGACCAGGCGGGCGGCGTTATTGCCGATGCTACGCCGGGCATAGTTATCTTGTTGATACATCAGCGTAAACAACGGTGCTGATGCCGGTAAATTTTTGTAATGTACAATCAGTTTTTCCCGGTCGCAGGCTATGCCAACCAACAGGGGGGACTGACGAGCGGCCTGCCAGGCGCTATCGATCACCGCACCTGACGGGATTTGTTGAATGCTAAAGGGGATCCCCTCTTCTTCAATACCGAAAAGCACCTCATCCCATGCGTTGGTGTAAGCACCGATTACCATGACGACAATGGCGGGGGCTCGTCCTTTACTTTCCATAAGCCGACTCCTTGTGCCAGGCGATGAGTAGCCCGGTAGCTACCGCATTGCGCGGTCCTTCGTTGCCACGGATATTCCCCCGCCCGGCGACCAGTCGATAATGCGCCAACGCATCGGTGACTAACTGTGGTACTTCAAAATCCAGCGAAGAGCCGCCCACCAGCACGACGAATGGAATGTTGCGAATATTTCCACCTGGGCTTACCTGACGTAACGCACGCAGAGCGTTTGTTACGAAGACGCGCTCTTTCGCACTGCGACGAACGGCACGCACTTTTTCCAGTGTTAAATCGCCGGGAAGCGGCACCAGCTCGTCGGGTTTCACCACACAAACGCGGGCAAAGACATGAGGGGATAGCGGAGTAGGGAAGAACTGAACGCTGCCGTCTTCATGGCGTAAATGGAACAGGCTTTCTACTTTT
Source organism: Escherichia sp. MOD1-EC6098 (assembly GCF_002965865.1). NCBI lineage: Bacteria > Pseudomonadati > Pseudomonadota > Gammaproteobacteria > Enterobacterales > Enterobacteriaceae > Escherichia > Escherichia sp. MOD1-EC6098. The sequence goes on along the minus strand of NZ_PTSN01000019.1, from coordinate 58,252 downwards.
GCCAACGGGTGCTTTTTGATTTCTTCAGCCAGATAACGATCATTTAAGCCCAGTTCCCGGGCGATAATCATCGTCACCATGTCGCCTGCTCCTGCAAGGTGAGTGGCAATCATTTCCCCTTTCTGATTGATGATGGAGGCATCGGTAGAACCGGCGCCTAAGTCCAGAATTGCCAGAGGGCGCGTTGTCCCCGGGGTAGTTAATGCTCCCTGAATTGCGGCTTCTGCTTCTGCGCCTCCGACCTGAACATCAATATGCAGTTTTTGCTTAATTTCACTGGCGATCATCGCCATTTGCAGGCGGTCTGATTTCACCATTGAGGCGATACCCACTGCCTGTTCCAGTGAAAATTCTCCAGCCAGACCACCGGTTACGCTGACCGGAACAGACGTATCTATCGCCAGCAAATCCTGAATAAAAATTTCGTGGCTGGGTTTATTGGTCAGCACCGCCATGGTCTGGCGAACATGTTCCAGCATTCCGCCGATGTTGGTGCCCGGTTCGCCCGTCACGTTCTCCAGTTTTGGGCACTCACCGACCGCTTTCATAATGGTGTCGGCACCTGCGGCAACATCGACCCGCATTGTGCGCCCGGCAGAAAGCAGCTCAATGTTTCCGGCGGGTATCGAACGAGCTTTAACGTCACCAGACGGTGTTTTCACTACTACTGCTGAACGGTTGCCGATAAGCGCTCGTGCCACAGGAACAATGTTTTGAGTCTCTTCAGCATTGAGGGCAAAAACAGTGGCAATCCCATACGGGTTAGACAGGGTTTCGATAACTTTCCCGGGAACGGCAACTTCAATCGCGGCCAGCATACCGAGTGGAATACGCTCGATATAGAGGACTTCATCAACAATGGGTAAAGGGATTTCCAGTCGGTTACTGACCAGCACGCCATCATCGCGTTGCAGAATTACGCCAGTCAGTTGATATCCGGCACGCACGGAGGCGTTTATCATGGTCGCGATATCGGCAAAATCAAATGCCGATGACACGACCAGGATGTATGGTGCTTCCGCCGGGCGTGTTAACAACTCTTGCGGAGTGATGGTGAGTCCCACTCCCAGACCTACTCCGCCTGGCGTTTTCGGGTTGTGGCCGATCATGGTTGATTCGGTGATGATGGTTTCCGTAATGGTTTCCATCGCTACATCACCAATGACCGGAGTTGCTTCGTTGATACGAATAAGCGAAATATCGCTGACAGTGATACCGACTTTTTTCGTTGCCTGTGCGAGCGCCTCCTGAATACCATGTACGTTACGCAACGTACCTTTGATTCCGGTGGTTTCTGCCAGAGCGCTGCTCACGAACGACAATTCTCCAGACGCACTGAGCGTTGCCAGCGCAACCTCTGTCGATGAATTGCCGATATCAATGCCTGCTATATAGCGCATAGTTCGTCCTTAATCGTCGCCTTTCAGTTTTTTACGCTCGACATAGAGTTCTGCGGCTTCACGGACAAATGCAGCGCAAATTTGGGCTTGATAACGCTGTTCAAGATCGTCGGCAATGGCAATGAGTTCTTGCTTAGTCGAACGATAAGGGCGCAACGCATTGTAGATTTCAAGGATGCGATCATCCGGCACTGAGGTAAGTTCGGCAGCACGTTCAAAATTCACCGCCAGGCGATCACGACCAGCATCTCTGGCAATCTCGGCCTGAATACGCAATGTTTCAGGGGTTATGCGCATATCCTGGGCGGTAACTTTATCGCTGAGTACATTTTCCAGAGTGAAATCGTCGAGCGTTTTATTGGTTGCCGTTTTGACCCATTCTGGGTGTTTATTTGCCAGCGGGTAATCAGTCACTTTGGCGCTCAGTGTTGATGAGTGGGGGGCCGCAGAAACAGGAGTTGTATCCTGTAGACTATTCATACGGTTCAACACGTCCCTGACCATCGACTCAATTGCATCGGTATTCATGAAGGTTTCCTTTGTTAAAACGTCACGCGCAGTTCTTGCGGCTTTTTGCCAGTGACCACGTACCTGGTCTCTTTGATATGCAAAATGGCAGATTTGGCCTGGTATTTCGGTCGCGCCATCTGATCGTTGAGGGTCGGAACGGGTTGTGGAGACTCACGCTTCGCATAACGCGCGGCGTTTTTGCCAATCTGGCGATAGGTTTCCAGCGTCAACAATGGCGCTTGTGGGAACAGCTCCAGGTTAGACAGGGGAGGAAGCCCTTGCTGGTGGATAACTGTGGTGCCTTTCGACTGGATACCAATAGCAATGCCTGAACCACTAAGACGATCGCCTTCGACCGCTACGAATGCGACATCAGACGATTTAAAGCAGCGAATCACTCGGGCTTTAATGCCTTCTTCTTCGATACCGGCAATCACTTCGCGCAAAATGTTTTTATGCGGAATGCCGATAATATTGACGGTCTGCGCCAGGCCAAAAGCCGGGCCTACAGCAATAATGACTTCATCTTGCTGAACACCTTGTTGGGCTTCACCAATTTCGGTCAAAAATTTTCCGCCATCCGGCGCGGAAGTGGCAGTTGCGGCGACAGGTGCGCGAAATGAAACGGACTTGTCGCTGGTTTGCATTTCTGCCAGCACGTCTTCGATGATCTGACGAAGTAATTTCTCGTTAATTTCCATTTCTCACCCTTAGTCAATTTCGTTGGGATCAAGTGCACCGGGAATATTTTTGATCTCTTCCCAGCGTTCCCCTTGCAGGCGATAACCCGTAGCCGGTCCGGCGTAATCATTGACGTCATTGACCGCAGAGAGTACTTGTCCGTCATCGACGATAATGGCTGAGGTATGGAGATAATCGCCGGTCAGTTTCGCTTTTTGCATGTTGAGCATGTCCTGCGCGACGTCGGTAAAACCGCCTTGCGCCAGGGCTTTCACCACTTCCAGACTGTTACGGTTTTTATTGATAATTTCCTGGGCAAACTTTATGTCTTCTACGATGTTGCGCTCTGGCATATCTTTCGAACCGTGGGCATAGGTCGCTGCTTCGACTTCTTCATCGGTAATGGGCGGTAATCCCATACCTGCAAAGACAGCCTGTAAAGCGCGTGCGGCTTTATTGCGGATGGCGATAACATCTTCTTCGCGCACCGGTCGCAGGCCGCCATCAACCTTCAGGTCACGTTGAAGGACGTTATAATCATCGAAGTCTTCGGCATCTTCGTTTGAGCCGGCAAACATGTTGTCGTAGTTCGGTACTGCGGAAAAACCGGAAGAGATAAAGTCGGTGCCCGGCAGAAACTGCATCAGGAAACGTGCGGTACGGCGCATATCTGAGTGGGTAAAGGTCTGGTCATTACTGGAGGCGCATTCCAGATCCAGCGATGAGCAAATTAAGTTTTCCGCCAGTACTGCACGGATGCCTGACGGCACAGCCGATGGCACGCCGATGCAGCTTACGGAACCGTTTTGCAGACCCTGAACACCCGCGGCTTTGGTGATGTAAATGCAACGTGCCTCAAGATAAAGCATTGATTTTCCTTCCGCATAGCCCATCTGCACTTCAGAACCGGAGCCGGAAGTAAAACGCATTTTTAAGCCGCGAGAAGCATAAGATGATGCGAGAAATCCTTTTGACCACGGTGTATCGTCGCCGTCGGTGAAAACGGGTTCCGTACCGTAGACAGAAATCGTTTCGGCGTAGCAGGTGTGGCCTAACATACCGAGTTTCAGTTCAGTGGCTTCTTCCAGTGAACACTGGGTTAAGACGCCAGGGCGTCCCACCTGCGAACCTACCAACAGGGCGATAGCATTGAAAGGTGCATAACGAGCAACGGCAACGGTGGTTTCCTGTTCGTCAAACCCGCGCCATGCTCCCTCGGCCGCGTCGGCAGCAATTTGCACCGGGTTATCTTTGACGTTGGTGACGTGAGCCTGTTGCGATGGTGTGCGACGGGCGCGCATTTTCTGCATCGCCATCATCATTTCTACCACGTTCATTTGTGAAACAACTTCGACGATTTTGGCGGGCGTCATTGCTGTGGTCAGGGGAACAATATCGCTACGTTTGACATTTGGATCGCACAACATATTGGCAAGTTTGACCGAGCTCATCGCGATGACTTCTTCGGCACGCGCGAGATTGATACCGTAGCGGGCGATAAAGTGGTCGATCAAGTCAAACTGGCTGGCGGGTTTTCCATCCAGCTCGGTGACGATGCCGTTAACAATTTTTATTGATGGTTTCGGGTCGTTCGGGCTTTCCATCGCAATGAAGCCTTCTTCAATCCACTCTTTAACGAAACCATCCTGGTTAACCGGGCGTTTTTCCAGTGCTTCAAATCTTTTCGATCTCATGAATCTGCCTCATGGAATTCAGATATAGGAAGGGCGATCGTTTTTCGGTGTATCACCGAGAGTCGAAAGCACGGTTTTACCGATTTCGCGAGCGGAGATGACCGCCTGTCGGACAGCGCCGGAGTCACCCGAGATAATCAGAATGACTTCATTACTGAAGCTGGTGCCATGAGCTGGGGAGCTGTATGCCACGACATCCACATTGGCGGATTTCAGCGCAGTATCGGCCATCAGAACACCAACAGCAGCCGGAGCGCCGACAATGACGCCACAAGCGCGGCCCAGTGGTGCGCCAAACGCTTTTTCCAGTGCATAGCTGGCGCGAGCGGTATATTGCAGTTCAAGATGTCCGGCTTCATTGGCGTAGACGTCGCCAAAGGTTCGGTCGAGTTCTTTCAGTGCAACTTCAATACCGCGTTTCACGTCGGAAACATCGTTGCCACCTAAGAGGATTAATGAGCCGTGTCCGGCACCACCTTTGGTATCGCGAGGAAGTTCAATGCTAATAACTTCAGTGTTCGTGGCTTTTACTGCTTCATCCGCGGCCATAATGTGTGGCCCCGCACCAATACGCGCGCCCAGAATGCCAATGGAGCGATAGCGTTTTTCGAGTTTCATCGCGTCCAATAGGGCGCTATCAACATTCGCAATGACCAGACCTACAGTGTCGCCAATAGCGGTGCCAACAAATTCCGTTAACGTGCAGCTTTTTTCTGCCATAGCCGTCTCTCGTGTTTGATGAGTGGTTTTCGGGAGAACCTCATGCTCTGGCGTCGCTATGCGAGCGATGACCTGCGCCATGATCTGTTCGACCAGTTCATTGCTGCTCATGGGTTAATTCCCTTTGGTAAGATTTTTTCGACATCAGTATGTGGGCGGGGAATTACGTGTACGGCTTTCACTTCACCGACGTTACGTGCGGCGGCGGCACCTGCGTCTGTTGCCGCTTTTACCGCCCCGACATCACCACGAACGATGACGGTCACCAGCCCGGAACCTATTTTTTCGTAGCCAACCAGCAATACATTTGCCGATTTAACCATGGCATCTGCGGCCTCTATGGCGGCAGTTAAGCCTTTGGTTTCAACCATTCCTAACGCTTCTTGTTGCATAAAGACCTCGCCTGGATTTTTTGACGATATGACTATAAAAAAAAGCGAGAAAAAAGAATGGCTGACTTAATCATCCGATGAGCAAAATTAATAGAGGGTAAATATTATAAAATTGCCTTAATTATCTATATGTTATTAATTTACTGGTCGTTTTATGGTTTTTTTAATGTGAATTAATTGCATTGGTCGGTAGATTTAATTTGCACTAATGCTTTGTCGGGTTGGGCTTTGCGGAAGTGAATTGTGATATTTGTTTAAGTTTTATTATATAAGGATGGCAATTTTTTATTGTGGAAATCTGGCAGAGTTGGCGAGCTCAATAGCGATTGTATCTAAGTTGAATACTTTTTGAATGACAATAATTTGCTATATCAACACGATTTTTCAGCGTGCCGGTCATGCATGTTGGCAATATTTTCCTTGGCGCAATTTTTATAGTTGCGCTCGATATACACGACAATCAGTGCACGATTAACTGATAAAGAAACAAACTCCGTAAAGAAGGTGTCACTATGAATGATTCACTCAAGGCGCAATGCGTTGCCGAGTTTTTGGGCACCGGACTGTTCCTCTTTTTTGGCATTGGTTGTTTATGCGCCCTAAAACTTGCCGGGGCAAGTCTGGGTCTGTGGGAAATTTGTATCATTTGGGGGTTAGGTATTTCACTTGCTGTTTACCTTACGGCAGGCATTTCTGGCGCCCATCTGAACCCGGCGGTTACCATTGCTCTGTGGTTGTTTGCTGCTTTTCCTGCCCGTAAAGTGTTGCCATATTGTGTGGCACAATTGGCGGGGGCCTTTGGTGGAGCCGTTCTGGCGTATTTTTTATACAACAGCTTGTTTACCGATTTTGAATCCACTCACAATATAGTTCGTGGTAGCGCTGAAAGTTTGCAACTCGCCAGTATCTTTAGCACTTATCCGGCTGCCGCGTTAAATGTATGGCAGGCGGCGTTGGTTGAAGTGGTCATTACGTCCATGTTGATGGGGTTGATTATGGCATTAACCGATGACGGCAATGGCGTACCAAAAGGACCTCTTGCTCCTTTACTTATTGGCATTCTGGTTGCTGTTATTGGTGCATCTACTGGACCATTAACCGGTTTTGCCATGAATCCAGCGCGTGATTTCGGGCCAAAAATTTTCACCTGGCTTGCTGGTTGGGGGGAAATAGCGATGACCGGTGGGCGTAATATTCCTTATTTCATCGTCCCCATTATTGCTCCGATCATTGGGGCATGTGTTGGCGCAGCAATTTATCGTTTTCTCATTGCAAAAAACTTACCTGTCAATAGTGTTACGCCTAAAGACATCATCGAATAGTGAAATAACATAGCGGTTATAAACGTTTATTTTTTTACTGTTTGTGATCTGCTTTCAGAACTTATTAAAAAGTCTCCCGCCTCACGGAGGCTTTTGTTATTGTCCTTTGTGCTTCTCGTCAGTAAATCATTAGGGATGATGTGAAGATTAAATGTAAAACAATTGTTTTACTATAACAATAAATTAACTGGGAGGTTTTATCATGATTTCTGCGGCGACACTTAATTCAGAACTCATTAATAAAATCGCGCAGGATTTTGCGCAGGCGACCAGCCTTGCGGTTGTCGTGGTTAATATCCACGGTGATGAAATTTCCGAGCTGTTTAACTTCACCTCATTTTGTCAGATGATGCGGCGACATCCTCAGCTTAGCACACGCTGCCGCATGAGCGATCGTTGTGGGGGGCTGGAAGCCTCTAAATCCGATCAACCTTGTATTTATCGTTGCCATGCAGGATTAACCGATTTTTCTATCCCTCTGGTGATTGCCGGGCATTTAGTCGGCTTTGTATTGTGTGGACAAGTCCGCCTGCGTAATGATGATGTCGATTTAGTCGATATTCTGAATGTCGATGATTGTTGGCAGGCAGATCCCGAGTTACTTAATGAATTTCGCAAAGTCCCGGAGATGGATTACTCGCGAGTTATGGCTTCTGCTGATCTGTTGAAGTTAATTGTGGAAAACTGCCTCAAAAAACAACTCAATTTTGTTGTTATTAAAGAGAATAAACCTTATTCGGATCCGCTACGTCAGACTCGCACGCCTAATCCCCACGATAACAAAATGAAAAAAGCATTACGCTATATTGATGCGCATTTATCAGACGATTTGCGCCTGGAAGATGTTGCCTCCCATGTTTATCTCAGCCCTTATTACTTCAGTAAATTGTTCAAGAAATATCATGGGATTGGTTTTAATGCGTGGGTAAACCAACAACGGATGGCCAGCGCCCGCGAGTTGCTGTGCCATAGTGACTGGAGCATCGCCAGCATTGCGCGTAATTTAGGCTTTTCGCAAACCAGTTATTTTTGCAAAGTTTTTCGTCAGACGTATCAGGTAACACCGCAGGTATATCGTCAGCAAATTAGCGAAAATACAGCAGCGGAAACAGCATAAATTGAATGTAAAAAATGAGGGATGACTAAATAGATTCCGACAGTAATAATTAACGTTATTTACGTGTTATGGGAAAAGTGAAATCAGCTCATAACATACGCTGACAGGTTTGGCACATTTGTGCCTGGGAAGTGGGTGTAAATCCCTCGCAGCCCCCGCTGCTGTAATGCTGACAACCCCGAAAATACCACTGATCGCGAGATTGGGAAGGGTGGGGGAGGATGACGCTAAGCCAGAAGACCAGCCTGCCAGTCAATACCAACAACTTCGGTGGGAAGTGGGTTGCCCGGAAGCGTCTGCTTGAGCACTGACGCGTCTTTATACCCCTACCACCCTGAAAGGATCAGGGGATGGCGGCATCATTTAGTTTATTCATCGTAGTGCCGACAGGCATCAGGGCTGCACTCAAGGCGCAGCAATCTTTTTTTATGGTATATCAACCTGACCGTCATTGCAGGAAACCAAGCGGAGGACGGAGGGTATGAAAACGATGAAACCCGAATCGATAGCACTTTTTTGCCTCTCCACTGGCGATATTGAATTGGCTAAACATCTGGCTGAAATGTTGCCAATGACCTGTTTTGTTGGTGAGGACTGGCAGCAAGGTTTTCTGCCTTTTAACGGAGGGCCAGTACAATCGTTGTCAGATGCATATAGCGATTATTCAGTGCTGCTATTGATTGCTGAAAACGGGGCATCCATACCAGAAAGCTTTTCTCATCCTGATGGTGCGACGGTAATCTTAATTGCAGAGCACAATGCCCGTTTGTTGGCCGGTCCGACCGGTGGAGCAGTAGCATTAATCAATTATCTGAATGAGACGTGTCGATGGAGAGAATCTGTTGCTAATGACGCATTTTGTCGGGCGTTTTCACAGGGAAATCAGACTATCTCACAATGCCGTCCTCATTCGTAATGAATTGAGAATACTGGATTTTTATTTTTATTACGCGCAGTATTAATCGAGGGAATGTTATTACGGTCAGCACGGTGGTGTATCCATTGTTCTGGTCAATGAATACCATCATACAATTGAATCAGGAGTCCGTATGATGATTTTAGTGACGGGTGGAGCACGGAGCGGGAAAAGCCGGCACGCTGAGGCGCTTATTGGGAATTCTCCACAGGTTCTGTATATCGCCACTTCGCAAATCCTTGACGATGAGATGGCGGCACGAATTGAGCATCATCGACAAGGCCGCCCAGTGCACTGGCGTACAGTGGAACGCTGGCAACAGCTTGATGAGTTAATTAATGCGGACATTAATCCGCAACACGCCGTGTTGCTGGAATGCATTACGACAATGGTGACTAATCTGTTGTTTGAATATGGCGGCGATAAAGACCCTGACGAATGGGACTATATGGCGCTGGAGCTGGCGATTAATGACGAGATTCAGTCGTTGATTGCCGCCTGTCTATGTTGCCCTGCAAAAGTCGTAGTAGTCACCAATGAAGTGGGAATGGGGATTGTGCCGGAGAATCGCCTGGCGCGACATTTTCGTGATATTGCCGGGCGAGTGAATCAGCAACTGGCCGCTGCGGCAGATGAAGTATGGCTGGTGGTTTCGGGTATTGGAGTAAAAATCAAATGAGTAAATTATTTTGGGCGATGCTCTCTTTTATTACGCGTCTGCCTGTACCGCATCGTTGGTCCCAGGGGCTGGATTTTGAGCATTATTCTCGCGGTATTATTACTTTTCCTTTAATTGGTTTATTACTTGGTGCTATTAGCGGACTGGTCTTCATGGTGTTGCAGGCATGGTGTGGTGTGCCGCTGGCGGCATTGTTTAGTGTGCTGGTTCTGGCGCTGATGACCGGAGGATTCCACCTGGATGGGCTTGCAGATACCTGTGATGGCGTATTTTCTGCTCGTAGCCGCGATCGCATGTTGGAAATCATGCGTGATAGTCGTTTAGGAACCCACGGCGGTCTGGCACTGATTTTTGTTGTGCTGGCAAAGATTCTGGTGTTAAGCGAGCTGGCATTACGTGGTGAGCCGATCCTTGCATCTCTGGCAGCAGCGTGTGCGGTCAGCCGCGGAGCCGCTGCGTTATTAATGTATCGTCATCGTTATGCCAGGGAAGAAGGGCTTGGCAATGTGTTTATTGGTAAAATCGATGGACGACAAACCTGTGTCACCCTCGGTTTAGCCGTTATTTTTGCAGCCGTATTATTGCCAGGTATGCACGGTGTTGCTGCTATGGTGGTGACGATGGTGGTGATTTTCATCCTCGGTCAGCTTCTCAAACGTACTCTGGGTGGGCAGACCGGCGATACGCTGGGAGCGGCCATTGAACTTGGTGAACTGGTTTTCCTGCTGGCGCTGCTGTAAGACAGATAACCCAGGAGAAGTGACATGCAAACACTCGTCGATTTACTGAATACAATCCCTGCTATCGATTCTGCCGCTATGTCGCGCGTACAACGGTATATTGACGGGTTACTAAAACCCGTCGGTAGTCTGGGAAGACTGGAGTCGCTTGCCATACAACTGGCGGGAATGCCGGGGCTGAATGGCACACCTCATGTGGGCAAAAAAGCAGTACTGGTCATGTGTGCCGATCACGGCGTCTGGGATGAGGGGGTCGCTATTTCCCCGAAAGCGGTGACAGCCATTCAGGCTGAAAATATGACACGCGGAACAACAGGCGTGTGTGTGCTGGTAGCACAAGCGGGTGCTAAAGTTCATGTGATTGATGTGGGGATAGATACTGCAGAGCCAATCCCCGGACTTATCAACATGCGTGTCGCCCGAGGTAGTGGCAACATCGCCTCAGGCCCGGCAATGAGCCGCTGCCAGGCTGAAGAGTTGCTTCTGGAAACCATCCGTTATACGCGTGAACTGGCGAAAAATGGCGTAACGCTGTTTGGTGTGGGCGAACTGGGGATGGCAAACACGACTCCGGCAGCGGCGATAGTTAGCGCTATGACGGGACATGATCCTGAAGTTGTGGTGGGTATTGGTGCAAACCTGCCAACAGATAAACTGGCTAATAAAGTGAATGTTGTCCGTCGGGCAATTACGTTGAATCAACCGAATCCACTGGATGGTGTTGATGTACTGGCAAAAGTCGGTGGGTTTGATTTGGTCGGAATGGCTGGCGTGATGTTAGGTGCCGCCTCCTGTGGTTTACCTGTATTGCTGGATGGATTTCTATCTTATGCCGCCGCGCTTGCGGCCTGCCAGATGTCACCCGCTATTAAACCTTATCTTATTCCTTCTCACTTATCGGCAGAAAAAGGGGCGCGTATTGCGCTGGCGCATTTGGGAATGGAGCCTTATCTCAATATGGAAATGCGCTTAGGTGAGGGGAGTGGCGCGGCACTGGCGATGCCCATCGTTGAAGCAGCTTGTGCGATATACAGCAGCATGGGCGAACTTGCTGCCAGTAATATTGTTCTACCCGGAAATACAACTTCTGGATTGAACAGCTAAAAACGGAAAGCCTGACAAAAGCTATACTTATTGGATAACTTTCGCGACTTAGGAAAGGGATATGATGCGTCGTGTAAATATTCTTTGTTCATTTGTTCTGCTTTTTGCCAGCCATCATAGTCTGGCGGTAACTTATCCACTACCTCCAGAGGGTAGCCGTTTAGTGGGGCAGTCTCTTACGGTTACGGTTCCCGATCGCAATATCCAGCCGCTTGAAACTTTTGCTGCGCAGTACGGGCAAGGGCTGAGTAATATGTTGGAAGCGAATCCAGGCGTTGACGTTTTCTTGCCGAAGTCTGGCTCGCAACTCACCATTCCGCAGCAACTGATTTTGCCCGACACTATACGTAAAGGGATAGTCGTTAACGTTGCTGAGATGCGTCTTTATTACTATCCGCCAGACAGTAATACTGTAGAAGTTTTTCCTATCGGGATCGGTCAGGCCGGGCGTGAAACCCCGCGTAACTGGGTGACTGCCGTTGAACGAAAACAAGAAGCGCCAACCTGGACGCCAACTCCCAACACTCGCCGCGAATATGCGAAACGAGGGGAGAGTCTGTCCGCGTTTGTCCCTGCCGGACCCGATAATCCTATGGGGTTGTACGCTATTTATATCGGCAGGTTATATGCCATCCACGGTACTAATGCCAATTTTGGTATTGGCCTACGGGTGAGTCAGGGCTGTATTCGTCTGCGTAATGACGATATCAAGTATCTGTTTGATAATGTTCCGGTAGGCACGCGTGTGCAAATTATTGATCAGCCTGTGAAATACACAACGGAACCGGATGGTTCAAAGTGGCTGGAAGTTCATGAACCGCTGTCGCGCAATCGAGCAGAATATGAGTCTGACAGAAAAGTGCCATTGCCGGTAACGCCTTCTTTGCGGGCGTTTATCAACGGGCAAGAAGTTGATGTAAACCGTGCAAATGCTGCGTTGCAACGTCGTTCGGGAATGCCTGTGCAAATTAATCCTGGCGCAAGGCAGAGGTTTTAAAATAACTGCCGAGTGAATAGCAAAAAGCCCGCGTTAAAAGCGGGCTTTTCAAAATTTGGCTCCTCTGACTGGACTCGAACCAGTGACATACGGATTAACAGTCCGCCGTTCTACCGACTGAACTACAGAGGAATCGTGAGAACGGGGCGAATATTAATGGCGAGGCCTGGGGATGTCAAAGGGGGAAATGCATTTTTTTGTTCGTTTGCTGCCAATTTCAACAAAGCGATGAACTTTCAATCTTTTTAATCATGTTCCATCGTGGTGCATATCACCCTTTCATGGGGCATGGGACATTTGTTCTGTAAAAAAGAGCAAGGGCAAAACAATCATAATCTCTTATTTGACAGGCTATTAGCTTTAGTACCAGCGGAAAAATGAAACTGGCAAGTATCTTGCAATCTGGTTGTAGTAATGTCGGCACTTGGGCTGACTTTTAAAAAACCGGAGGCACCATGAACTTTAGACGCCTGAAATACTTCGTAAAAATTGTAGACATTGGTAGCCTGACCCAGGCTGCTGAAGTATTGCATATAGCACAGCCTGCGCTCAGTCAGCAGGTTGCTACGCTGGAAGGAGAGCTGAATCAACAACTTTTGATTCGCACAAAACGAGGCGTTACACCGACAGACGCCGGAAAAATTCTCTACACCCATGCGCGGGCAATTTTACGTCAGTGTGAACAGGCCCAACTGGCGGTACATAACGTAGGACAGACATTATCGGGTCAAGTTTCGATTGGCTTTGCGCCTGGGATCGCCGCGTCATCTATCACCATGCCCTTATTACAGGCGGTTCGCGCCGAATTTCCAGAGGTGGTTATCTATCTACATGAAAATAGTGGTGCTGTTCTTAACGATAAACTTATTAATCGTCAGCTTGATATGGCGGTGATTTACGAGCATTCCCCTGTGTCAGGCGTATCCAGCCAGGCCTTGTTAAAAGAAGATCTGTTTCTTGTCGGTACTCAGGATTGTCCTGGGCAAAGCGTTGATGTTAATGCTATAGCGCAAATGAACCTCTTCCTTCCCGGCGATTACAGTGCAGTAAGACTTCGTGTCGATGAGGCTTTTTCCCTACGGCGACTCACAGCTAAAGTTATCGGTGAAATTGAGTCTATCGCCACACTTACCGCCGCGATTGCCAGCGGTATGGGCGTTGCAGTATTGCCGGAATCGGCCGCGCGTTCGTTATGTGACGCTGTTAACGGTTGGATGTCACGTATTACCACACCTTCAATGAGTCTCTCATTGTCATTAAATTTACCCGCCAGATCGAATTTATCGCCACAGGCGCAGGCAGTGAAAGAGCTTCTGTTGTCAGTGATTAGTAATCCAGCCATGGAAAAAAGACAATGGCAATTGGTGAGCTAAACGTTATATCCGAATGGAATAAGATGCAGGTTTTTATTATTTGTTATGCCGGGCATTAGACTCTAACAATAGTGGATGTCTGATATGCCCGGAGTTTACCGTGAATTTCCAACAGCTAAAGATAATCCGCGAGGCTGCCCGTCAGGATTACAATCTGACAGAGGTCGCGAATATGCTCTTTACCTCACAGTCTGGTGTCAGCCGTCATATTCGAGAGCTGGAGGATGAACTTGGTATAGAAATATTCATTCGTCGGGGCAAACGGCTTCTTGGCATGACTGAACCGGGCAAAGCGTTACTGGTTATTGCAGAACGTATTCTGAATGAAGCCAGTAATGTTCGTCGGCTTGCCGAGCTGTTTACCAACGATACGTCTGGCGTACTCACTATCGCAACGACGCATACTCAGGCTCGCTACAGCTTGCCGGATGTCATTAAAGTCTTTCGCGAACTTTTCCCGGAAGTGCGACTCGAGCTTATCCAGGGAACGCCACAGGAAATTGCCACATTGCTACAAAATGGCGGCGCTGATATTGGCATAGCCAGTGAGCGTTTGAGCAATGACCTCCAACTCGTCGCCTTCCCCTGGTTTCGTTGGCATCATAGTTTGCTTGTTCCTGTTAATCATCCTTTAACAAAAATTACGCCATTAACGCTGGAATCAATAGCGAAGTGGCCGTTGATCACTTACCGGCAGGGGATTACAGGCCGCTCGCGTATTGATGATGCATTTACCCGCAAAGGTTTGCTGGCAGATATTGTATTGAGCGCCCAGGATTCTGATGTCATCAAAACCTACGTCGCTCTTGGGCTGGGAATCGGATTAGTAGCCGAACAATCCAGCGGTGAACAAGAGGAAGAGAATTTAATTCGTCTGGATACTCGCCATCTTTTCGATGCCAATACTGTCTGGTTGGGGCTGAAACGAGGGCAACTGCAGCGTAACTACGTCTGGCACTTTCTGGAACTGTGTAACGCTGGATTGTCGGTTGAGGATATTAAGCGGCAGGTGATGGAAAATAGTGAAGAGGTAATTGATTATCAGATATAACAAAAAGCCCGCTATCAAAGCGGGCTTTTCAGAAATTTGGCTCCTCTGACTGGACTCGAACCAGTGACATACGGATTAACAGTCCGCCGTTCTACCGACTGAACTACAGAGGAATCGCTGTTGGGGCACATCTTAACGGCGAAAAATATTTTGTCAAACCCGATTTTTAAAAAACCTAACTGTTTGCCGTTTCTATCAACAGTTTGTTGCATTTGCAGACAATTTGACAGCGAAAATCTTTGCAGCTTTGCTGATTCTCCCTCATTATTTGAAATGTGGTTTCACTTTCTGCAATTAGGGTCGGCTTTGAATATCTCCTCTGCTTTACGCCACACTCGCTGGCACGCAAAACGCAAGAGTTACAAAGTGTTGTTCTGGCGTGAGATAACTCCGCTTGCTGTTCCTATCTTTATGGAGAATGCCTGTGTCCTGTTGATGGGCGTCCTGAGCACTTTTCTGGTCAGTTGGCTGGGAAAAGATGCGATGGCGGGCGTAGGGTTGGCTGATAGCTTCAATATGGTCATTATGGCCTTTTTTGCCGCTATCGATCTTGGTACTACTGTCGTTGTGGCATTTAGTCTCGGTAAACGTGATCGACGGCGAGCCAGAGTAGCGACACGGCAATCATTGGTAATCATGACGTTGTTTGCCGTGCTGTTGGCTGTTCTTATTCATCATTTTGGCGAGCACATTATCGAATTTGTTGCAGGTGATGCCTCGACGGAAGTGAAAGCACTGGCGCTGACTTACCTGGAGCTAACGGTAATCAGTTATCCTGCTGCGGCTATCACCTTGATTGGCAGTGGGGCACTTCGCGGTGCAGGGAATACGAAAATACCGCTGCTTATAAACGGCAGCCTGAATATTCTTAATATTATTATTAGCGGTATATTAATTTACGGTCTTTTTTCCTGGCAGGGATTGGGTTTTGTCGGGGCTGGGCTGGGATTAACTATTTCCCGTTATATTGGCGCAATTGCAATTTTGTGGGTACTGGCGATTGGTTTTAACCCTGCGCTACGGATCTCGTTAAAGAGCTATTTTAAGCCTTTGAATTTCAGCATTATCTGGGAAGTAATGGGGATCGGTATTCCTGCGAGCGTTGAATCTGTATTATTTACCAGTGGCCGGTTATTAACACAAATGTTTGTCGCCGGGATGGGAACCAGCGTTATTGCCGGGAACTTTATCGCTTTTTCGATCGCGGCTCTTATCAATTTACCAGGAAGTGCACTCGGTTCAGCCTCCACAATAATCACCGGTCGAAGACTGGGGGTAGGGCAGATAGCGCAAGCAGAAATTCAGTTGCGGCATGTTTTCTGGCTGTCCACTATTGGACTAACGGCAATAGCCTGGTTGACTGCCCCTTTTGCCGGAGTTATGGCGTCGTTTTATACCCAGGATCCACAAGTTAAACATGTCGTTGTGATTCTGATTTGGCTAAACGCTTTGTTTATGCCTATTTGGTCCGCCTCATGGGTGTTACCTGCTGGTTTTAAAGGTGCTCGTGATGCACGCTACGCCATGTGGGTTTCTATGCTGAGCATGTGGGGATGCCGCGTGGTTGTGGGTTATGCGCTGGGAATTATGCTTGACTGGGGCGTGGTTGGCGTCTGGATGGGGATGTTTGCCGACTGGGCCGTGCGTGCCGTGCTGTTTTACTGGCGGATGGTGACCGGGCGTTGGCTATGGAAATATCCTCGCGCTGAACATAAAAAGTGTGAAAAAAAGCCAGTTGTGTCGGAATAAACGGCAAAACGCAGAATATTTCAGCAAACGCTTTCAAAATTAAAAAACAGGCTTTGACATTGTGGATGGGCATAGTTAATATTCGCCTCGTTCTCACGATTCCTCTGTAGTTCAGTCGGTAGAACGGCGGACTGTTAATCCGTATGTCACTGGTTCGAGTCCAGTCAGAGGAGCCAAATTCAAAAAAGCCTGCTTTAAGCAGGCTTTTTGCTTTGCTACTTATCAAATCCTTCACATTTTTTCCTGACGCAAAGGATCTGAACTCATTACCGGAACGGCGGCTCATTAAAGGTTCGCAGTTTACGCGAATGCAGTCGATCGCCTTCCGCGCGCAGCAAATCTATCGCCCGAATGCCAATTTGCAGGTGCTCGGAAATAGCGCCTTCGTAAAAACGGTTAGCCTGGCCGGGAAGTTTAATCTCACCATGCAACGGTTTATCTGAAACACACAGTAGTGTCCCGTATGGCACGCGGAAACGATATCCTTGTGCTGCAATGGTTGCACTTTCCATATCAATCGCCACGGCCCGGCTTAAGTTAAAACGCAGTGCAGAAGCCGAGTAGCGCAGCTCCCAGTTTCTGTCATCTGTGGTTACCACAGTGCCAGTACGTAACCGCTGTTTAACTTCCTCACCCGGTCTACCGCTGACCAGCTTGGTCGCGTCATAAAGCGCACGTTGCACTTCAGCAATGCTGGGAATAGGAATATCGGGCGGCAGAACCGCATCGAGAACGTGGTCATCGCGTAAATAAGCATGCGCAAGTACATAATCACCAATAGACTGGCTTTCACGTAATCCACCGCAGTGACCAATCATTAACCAGACATCCGGGCGTAGCACCGCCAGATGATCACAGATGGTTTTTGCATTTGACGGCCCCACGCCAATATTCACCAGAGTGATGCCCTGACCATCAATAGTGATTAAATGCCAGGCGGGCATCTGGTGTTTTTTCCATGCGAGGTCGGAAATTGCTTCTTCAGGTGCTTCTGTTTCGGCAGTGATCCAGTTCCCGCCAGCGCAAGAAAGTGCAATATAAGGGCTTTCAGGATCAAGGATCTGGCTGCATCCCCAACGAACGAATTCATCCACATAACGTGTGTAGTTGGTAAACAAGACGAACGGCTGAAAATGTTCGACAGGTGTGCCGGTATAATGGCGTAACCGCGCGAGGGAAAAATCTACCCGGCGTGCATCAAAATGCGATAACGGAGAAAATTCCGCCGGATGATAAATGCCGTCTGCAGTTTCATCGCCAATTTGTGCCAGCTCTGTTGTCGGGAAATAACGCGTTAGCCCGGCGCTCATTGAGCGATCAAGCGTTAACTCGGAGCCATCAATGACATAGGGGTAGGGGATTTCATGCTGTGACGGTTGCACGGAGATATGCGCGCCATAATCCTGATACAACAAAGTAAGTTGTTCATTGAGATACGAACGAAAGAGAGCAGGGCGTGTGATGGTGGTGGTATAGCTGCCAGCGTGAGTAAAGCGACCGAAAGCGCGTGTTTTGGGGGGATTGGTTGTGCTGCCGTCCCAGGTCACGGTCAGTGATGGATAGACAAAAAGACCTTGTTTACGGGCGTTTTCATCAGGCAATTCGCCACTTTTAATATATTTGCCAATGGCATTGCGTAAAGCGACTACAGATTGCTCATACAGCGCGTCGAGTTTATCCAGTGCCTGAGCAGGGGTCAGACCGGAGCCCTTATTATTCATGTGTGTCTCCTGTTCCATACAATTACCGCGTTTCCGATAGTATGTCACAGGAATGTGAAACAAAAGTGGAAGGCGAAGATCGAATGATCTTCGCCAGACCCTCAGGCGCGTTGATTGTCTTTCATCAACAAAGCAGTTATTGCGGAAATCAGGCATCCTGCCAGCAAATAAATGGCGACGCTATGCCAGTCTCCAGCAAAATAAGTAATGAGAGCTGCAGCAATAAAAGGTGTAAATCCACCCCCTACCACACTGGCAACCTGGTATCCGACCCCCGCGCCGCTGTAGCGATAACTGGCACCAAACATCTCGGTAAACATCGGTTGTTGCACACAAACCACCATGTCATGCGCAATGTTCGCCAGCATAATGGAGAAGAAAACAATCCAGAAAATGGACTGTGCCTCAAGCGCCATAAAGAAAGGAAACGCGCTTAACGCTCCAATTAACGCGCCAGTGATATACACCCTACGGCGGCCAAAACGGTCGGCAAGCCAGGCAAAACAGGGAATTGTCAGACAGCTTAACCCACCCACCAGCAAACCAATATTAAGGAACAATTCGCGCGGTAACCCCATATTCTGGGTTGAATAGTTAAGTGCAAAGGCGGTAACGATATACATTGTCAGCAACTCGCACAGGCGTAGTGCAATAATCTTCAGGAAAGCGCCGGGATGTCGTAACAGGGCTTCGATAACCGGGATACGCTTTTGCGCGGTCACTTGATTATGTTGCTGTTGTTCAAATTCAGCGGACTCCTCCATGCCATTACGCACCCACAATGCGCCCAGCACCAGTATGATGCTAAACAGGAAAGGGATGCGCCAGCCCCAGCTCAAAAACTGCTCATCAGTAGTCATCATGCTGATCAGTGAAACCAGTCCGGTTGAAAGTAGTAACCCTACACCGTAACCAACTTGTACGCCGCTGCTGTAAAAGGCTTTTTTATTTTTCGGCGCGCTTTCAACAGACAGCAATGCAGCGCCTCCCCACTCTCCGCCGACGGCAAAACCCTGAATGGCACGCAGCGTCACCAATAAAATCGGTGCCCACCAGCCAATAGTCGAAAACGAAGGGAGAATACCAATCAAAGCTGTTGCGATGCCCATCATCCAGACGGTCAGCATTAACATGCGTTTACGTCCCAGACGGTCGCCAAAATGGCCGAAAATGACACCTCCGAGCGGACGGAAAAGGAAACCGACCCCAAAAGTAGCAAATGCGGCGAGCGTTCCCATTGCCGGGCTTATTTGCGGGAAAAACTCGCGATTAAACACCAGTGCGGCGGTAATGCCATAGAGTAAAAAATCGTACCAGTCGACGACGGCACCGGCGAAACTGCCTAACGCAGCTCGTCGGGCGCGACTTAACGAAAGCGTGCCTTCATCGGGACGCGTGGAGATGAGCGTGGAGTCCATAATGTTCCTGTTTGTACTGTCTTTTTATAATTAGTATGGAAAAGGTAACTCACATTGCCGTCGAACTATAAACGAACCTTATGAGACTACCGCGACAGAGAGCATCTGCAAATGTTTTTATGTCAGAAAATGACTATGGGGGACGGGTAGGGGCATCACTGTAATGTGCGGAAACGAAACAGAATTGTGGGTTCAGGCGCGTATTAGAAATTCAAAAACAGCGAGAAAAATGTGATTGCTAAAGTAGCGCAGGTTACTTACAGGCGTTATTTTTCGCGGATGAATTTTTCGAATTTTCTCAATGGGATTTGTGTCACTGACATGGGGCGGACTAGCTGTTTGAATGATTGGCGGAGAGAGGGGGATTTGAACCCCCGGTAGAGTTGCCCCTACTCCGGTTTTCGAGACCGATGATACAGAGTCGAAAAATCAAAGAGTTAAAAATTTTTCTTGGAATAAATGTCTTAAAATCGTACACGAAAAATCAATGAATTACATAACATTAAAGAAGAATATTCCAAGCCTTCTTAAGTCCACCACCTGTTTCAGGTGTCATTCAGACGTGATTTGCCCCAGATTGGGAAAGCACGCTTTTTTCTCAGCTTATTCCGTTTTGCCTGTGTGTTGAATAATTCCACTGCAGTTATATAAAATCGGTAACTGCTGGAAATTATTCAATACTCGCACTATCGAAAGTTCACCAGCCAACCGCAGCACGTTCTTGCATCCGACGTGCTGCGGTTTTCTTTATGATTTATGCACAATGGACAATTTGAAATTATTGATGATTGTATGGTGCATCGTTTTCTGAACCTACACTGATTTTTTGGTATAGCCTTGCCTAGCCAGTCTTACCGGATCAAACCCTTCGCTATTGCAATACTAACCAAAATCATCAATTTGATAGCGATTAACCAGAATGATAGTATACTATCACCAGTAAGAAATTATCGTTATTTATAGCGATACATATTATATATATATCATTCTCAGGTGCGTACATGATTATCAACCCGGTACCTATAAAAATAAAAATCTTCATCTTTTTATTTTCATGCATCTCTATTATATTTATGTTACTGCATAAAAATAATGGAATATACATAACACAAACAACACAAATAAGTTATAGTGTTTTCATTATTGGGCTTTTTTTCATAAACCTGATGATTTTTATTTTTCTATTGCTTTACTATGTTTCTAATCAGAGACAAAGTTATCTCTTAATTCTTTCATTCGCGTTTTTGAGCAACACGTATTATTTATTAGAAGTGGCTATTATTTCTTTATCTCCGTTAGGTAACGATTTATCTACAATCTATCAGAAATCAAATGATATCGCAATATATTATCTATTCCGTCAGTTCAGCTTTATATCTATAATCTTTCTGGCTGTTTATTCCACCAATGTTAAAAATAAAAGTGTTTTAGAAGATAAAAGAAATATAATAATTGTTGTTTTGTCAATATTAATTCTTTTTATTACTCCGTTTGTAGCAAAAAATCTAAGCAGTGACAATATAAAATATAGTCTTAATATTATACAATACTCGCTGAATCTTCATTTGTCGACGTGGAATATCGTGTACACCAAAATAATATCAGTATTTTGGCTTGTATTACTTATCAGCTCATGCATCAGCATACGTAATTACTCAAAAATATGGTTGTGTATAATACTTATTAGTATAGTGTCAGTATGCAATAACCTAATTTTATTGTATTTTATTGATAAATCCCATCCTGCATGGTACATGATAAAATTTCTTGAATTGATATCAATGATTTATATCATTTCAACACTCATGTATTATGTTTTCAGGAAATTAAATCATGCTAATCATATGGCAATTCATGATCCACTAACGAATACATACAATAGAAGATACTTTATTGACTCATTGAAGAATATATCAAAACACCATGATTTCTCAGTAATAATGTTAGATATTGACAATTTCAAAAGCATCAATGACAAATGGGGGCATCATATGGGTGATCAAGTCATAGTAATGGTTACCAGAATAATAAAAAAATCCATCAGGAAAGAGGATATATTAGGGCGCTTAGGCGGTGAGGAGTTCGGTATTATCATTAAAGGTAATACTCAAAAGCTCTTGCTATCAATTGCAGAGCGAATCAGAAAAAACATTGAAGAGCAATGCTCGGAAAAATTATTATCGCATGGACCTGAGAAAATAACTGTCAGTATTGGTTGTTTTACTTCAAAAGAGAATAATCTCAGTCCATCTGAAATGTTAGTCAATGCCGATAAAGCGTTATATCAAGCCAAAAGAACCGGAAAAAACAAGGTGATAATTCACTCAAAATAAACACCTTTTTAAAATACAGCCCCAATAAACTGCAGAATATTATCCCATATAATATCCTGCAGTTCGTAATGCACTATTCGATAATGGGTACTGTTGGCCATTCAATATCCGGTGCAGTTGATGTATCAACACGGTTCAGCAACACCCGATACTTTTTCCAGGCTTCCAGCAATGAGGTTTCTTCCTCCGTTGCGATTTCCAGATCTACAGCATCCTGAAGTGGCGCAATATGCTCACTGGCTACCTGCATCAGGCTGTTTTTTGTTTCTTCCGCCTCTCGGATCCGGAACAGTTTTTCTGCTTCTGCATCTTTCACCCAGGCTGTGCCGTTCCACTTCTGAAACTCCCCTTCCGGCGATAACCAGGTAACATTTTCCGGTAACGGACCGAGTTCAGAAATAAATAACGCGTCCCCTGACGCTACGTCATAAACCGTTTTACCCCGATGGTCTTCAACGAGATGCCACGATGCCTTATCACTGTTGAAAACAGCCACAAAGCCAGCAGGAATATCTGGTGGTGCAATATCGGTACTGTTTGCTGGCAGACCTGTATGAGGCGGAATATATGCGTCACCTTCACCAATAAATTCATTAGTTCCGGCCAGCAGATTATAAATTTTTATGGTCCGTGGTTGTTCACTCATTCTGAATGCCATTATGCAAGCCTCACAATATAGTTAAATGCGATGTTTTTGACGGTGTTTTCCGCGTTACCAGCAGCGTTAACGGTGATGGTGTGTCCATGTGAACCAATCGCAACGGAGTGCGTATGAGCACCAATACCGACAGTATGCGCGTGTGCACCTGCAGATGCTGCTGTGCCGGACAGTGAATGGCTATGATTACCATCTGTACTGGTATTCGCTAACCACCCCGTAGACATACCTACTGAGCCTTGTACACCCCAGGTATTTTGACCTGAGCTTGTATAACCATATTGATAAGTATCTTTAAAAACACTGGGGTTAAATCGACGGCCATCTCTATGGCTGTGATTACCAGCTGCATTCGTGCTGCCACTTAAACTATGGGTATGCGCACCAGTGTTATTCGTGGATTTAGTGCCGTAATCAAACGACGATGTGGTTTTCGTCCCCAAATCCGTACTGGATGCGCTGGCGCTGTGGGTATGCGATTTAATGCCGTCCTGTTCCTGAGACAATACGGCCCGACCACTGGCAGGTTTGCCCTTAATCGTCCAGCCACGCATATCAGGGATCACGCCTGACGGATAAGCGGCTGCAAGTTTCGGGTATGCAGATTTGTCAAAAGTCTGCCCCTGCATCAGGGCATAGCCAGACGGAACGGTATCTGATGGCCACGGGATTGGTGCGCCAGGCGGATAAAACTGCTCTGATGGCGTATAGAGTGAATAAACTGTACCGTCCGTTAACCCTTCCGGCTTATTAGCAGAATATGCTGGTGACGTATGAATCGTCACGCTGGCATTACTGGTATAATCCCATTGAATATTTACACCAGTCGCATAATTTCCGATTGCAACGTAAATATCGTAAGTATCACCAGATGTATTGACCCAGGCAAAATTTGTAAACCCTGTCGATGTGCGCTGCCATAAAGCACCAGTAATCCCCTTCGGATTACCATTACCTGCACGTAAAACAAGTTCAGATATACCTGCCTGTTGAGGTGACCCCACGTTAAATCCAGCGCCACCAATCAACGTAATTGAAACAACAGAACTCGCCTGTGGCATGGTTACCGTTGCTAATTTGAACCAACCAGCACCACCGCTGAATGACATTGTTGTTGAGTTAAGCGTACCAATATCTTTCGGCGTCAGTGTTATATCCGCTGAAAGCGCCTTACCATTCACCTTACGGGCAGAAGGTACCCGACCATTCGCATTGTCATTAGCTGCTTTCACTGCTTTCGGTGTCGCAGCAAGCGTTTCAGATGTGCTGTTGGTTGCACTACTGAGCTGGACAATTCCTTTTTGTGCTGTCGTAGCGTCCTGTGCGGTGTATTTCCCGTTAGCCAGGTCATACGCGGCCTTAACGGCTTTTGGCGTTGCCGCCTGTGACTCGGAAGTGCTGTTAGTCGCACTGCTGAGCTGAACTATCCCTTTCTGTGCTGTCGTTGCATCCTGTGCGGTGTATTTCCCGTTAGCCAGGTCATACGCGGCCTTAACGGCTTTTGGCGTTGCCGCCTGTGACTCGGAAGTGCTGTTGGTCGCACTGCTGAGCTGTACTATCCCCTTTTTCGTCGTGCTCGCATCCTCAAGCGCCACGGCGGATGCAATATCCTCTGCCCGTTTTGCTGCTGTCTCGGCGCGCGTTGCCGCGGATTCCGCCGTACTTTTGCTCTGTGCTGCCGCTGCCGCACTGCCAGCAGCCTCTGTCGCCTTCGTGGATGCCGTCGTGGCGCTGCCCCTCGCTGCTGACGCCTGTCTGGTCGCCTCATCTTTTGAAGCAGACGCAGATGATGCCGATGACGCCGCCGAACTGGCGGACGATGCGGCAGCCGTTTTTGAGGATTCTGCGCTGGTTTCCGACGCTTTCGCGTTCGTTTCGGATGTCTTCGCTGCGGAAGCAGACCTCGCTGCTGCGCTGGCCTGTTCAGTGGCTTCGCCAGCCTTCGTTGTGGCTGTTGAAGCAGACGATGCGGCACTTTCTGCCGACTTTCCGGCAGCGGTGGCACTGGCTGAGGCCTGCCCGGCACTTGTTGACGCGGCGCTGGCAGATGATGCAGCCGCTGTTTTTGAGCCTGCCGCAGCCGAGGCGCTCTGTCCCGCTGCCGTTTCAGAAGACCTGGCGTTCGTCTCGGACGTTTTTGCCGCCTTCGCGGAATTTCCTGCCGCCGTTGCCGAGGAAGCGGCACTACTGGCGCTTGATGATGCGTTCGTTTCTGATGATTTTGCCGCCTCTTTTGAAGCCGACGCATCCCGGGCTGAGGTGGCAGCTTCTGACGCCTTCGTGGTCGCGGCGGATGCAGAAGTAGCTGCTGATTGTTGTGACGCTGCCGCATTCGTTTCTGACGTTTTCGCCGCAGCGGCACTGGTAGCTGCCGCGCTTTTTGAGGACTCTGCAGCAGCAGCACTTTTCGATGCTTCACTGGCCTTTGTTGATGCCGTTCCTGCGCTGGAAGATGCTGACTGAGCAGATGATGCAGCCTGTCCGGCTGACGTGCTGGCGGCACGAGCTGAGCCTGCAGCATCGGTTGCATGAGTTGCCGCCTCACTGGCAGATGTGCTGGCATCACTGGCTGACTTCTTCGCGGCTGCCATGTTCTGTGCCACTGCGGACGCGTTACGCGCCACCTCTTCCACCATCAGTTCAAAACGTCGCAGAGCCTCCGGACGGGCATCATCCTCCGTCATGGCACCGAGAAAATCATTCAGCGTACCGGGTCGGGAATCTTCATACACGGTGATGGTCCCGGCATGTGACGGCGGGAATCCTTCCACCAACAGAATAACGCTGTACTGACCGTACTCAACGTCCATGCTGTAACGCCCGGCTTCATCCGGATTTTCTGAGGCCAGCGTGTTCACCACCACCGCTGTACTGTTACGTTTTGCTTTCAGCTGGATTGTGCAGTTCTGTACCGGTTTTCCTGTGCCGTCTTTCAGTACACCTGAAATCTTTACTGCCATATTCACCCCACAAAAAAGCCCGCCTGAACCGGCGGGCTGTCATAACACTGTGTTACCTGGCTAATCAGAACTTATAACCGACACCCACGATGAAACCGTCAGTGCGCCAGTCGCCACTGCCGGAGCCTTCATAAGCAATATCAATGGCCACGGATTCGGTCGGGTTAAACTGCACGCCAGCTCCCCACGCCAGAGACGTGTTGCTGTGGCGACCGTCATCACTTCCGGTCAGCACGTCGTGCGTTTTCCCCTTGTTGTCAGTTACGCGGAGATAATCCCCGGAGAAAGTCGACACACGGCTGTAAGCCATACCCGCCATCGCATACGCGCTGAACCATTCATTCACGCGCACAGACGGCCCCACCATCACGCTGAACCAGCGGTTACGCACGGAATCTTCATGCCAGCGGGTATCGCTGTAACGGGTAAGCTGGCGATTCTTGTCTCCTGCATAGCTGAATGACGTCACCAGCCCCAGTGTGTCCGTAAACTCATAACGGTATTTCACGTTAATCCCGTTCAGATCATCGCTGCCGGGAACGTTCGTCGAGGCATGAAGATACCCCGCGCTCAGCGTGGACTGATGTTCAGATGCCCATGCAGGCGCACCGGATACGGCCAGACAAATGGCTGCGGACAAAATTGCTGCACAAACTTTACGCATAATTACCTCTCGCTTTTCTGCAATAAAAAAGGCGTCATTCCTGACGCCCTTTATTGGGGTTATAAATATTTCAACGAATACTGATGCCGGAAGCAGCTTTTTTGGTCACAATCACCGTACAGTCGGTGATATTGCCTGCCCCCTGATTGCCTTTCTGGAAAATCTTAAACTCCAGAGTGACGCTACCACCACCACTAGGCATATCAATAACTGCACTGTAACTACCGGGAATGGCCCCTTTAGTTTCTCTGGATGCGATTAATACACCGTTTTTGCGAACTTCAAAACCATAACCCGTGTATCGCGTGCCTCCTGGGTTATTTCCGCTCCCCGGATCGTCATACGCTATACCGTTAAAAATAATGGGCGGAATAATAATCTGGCGGTCAAAGTTATGATCATCGCTGATGGTGACTGTAACCGTACCGTTTGGTGTTTCCGTGTTACCCCACGTACCGACTTTTTTCGGGAAGGCTTTTGATACAGCTTTAACGAAATCCCCTCTGACCTGGGTCGCCTCCAGCATGCCCTTAATCGTACAGTTCTGGTTAATCGTGACATTGTTGAGCGTTCCTGAGTTCGCATTCACACTGCCACTGATATCCGCATTTTTAGCGGTCAGCTTTCCGTCTGATGTCAGGGAAAATACCGGAGGACTGCCACCGCTGGTAATGGTGGGGGCCGTCAGGCGCTTCAGGAACACGTCGTTCATGAATATCTGGTTGCCCTGCGCCACAAACATCGGCGTTTCATTCCCGTTTGCCGGGTCAATAAACGCGATACGGTTAGCGGCAACCAGAAACTGGCTCAGCTTGCCTTCCTCCGTGTCCTCCATGCTGAGGCCAATACCCGCGACATAATGTTTGCCGTCTTTGGTCTGCTCAATTTTGACGCCCCACATGGCATTCCATTTATCGTTAGCGTCCTTCCACTCTTTCGAAAACTCCTCCAGTTTGCTGGCGTTATCTTCCGTCAGCTCAAAGTTTTCCAGCAGTTCCTTGCCGAGATGCGTTTTATTGATCAACCCTTTATAAAAATTCAGATAACCTTCCGCATCATCGCTCGCCCGACCGACGGCCTCCACAAATGCCGATTTACCAACGGTGTTCACGCTGCGGATATAAAAGTAATAATCATAACCCGGCTTAATATTGCTACTGGCGGCTATCCAGTACAGCGCCGTACCAAGATAACGCGCGCTGGTTTCAACCTGCCTGATATCGATAATCCGCTTTTCCGAGAACCAGAACTCAAACTGCACCGTCGGGTCATATACAGCCAGTTTCGGGACCGCTGTTATCTGAAAATACCCTGGTATCAGTTCAATAGTGACAGGCGCTGCCGGTGCCGCAATCCGGAACGATACCGATGCCGGATCGCCCTGCTGCCCCCACGCATTTACCGCCCGGACTGTCAGCGTGTAACGCCCCAGCGCCAGTTGCGTGAAGCGGTATGTGGTTTCCGTCGTCCGGGCCGTGCTGACCAGCCGCTCACTGCCGTCGTCCGCTGTTACGGTCAGACGGAGCAGGAAGCTCACGCCCTTCACCACCTTCGGTGTGTCCCATCGCGCCAGCACCTGATACTCCCCGCTGTCTGCGGTGACTTCGGCAGTCAGGTGCTGCACCGCTGGCGGCGTGACACCATTCACCGTGCCGCTCTGGTCGCCGTCAAAGTGCGCCCCGTTATCCACGATGGCCTCTTTTTCCGGTACATGCTGCACGGCGGTGATGGCATACGTGCCGTCGTCGTTCTCACGGATACTCACGCAGCGGAACAGGCGCTGGCGCAACGTCGGCAGCTTCAGCCCCCATACGCTGTATTCAGCAACGCCGTCAGGAACACGGCTCACTTTCACCTTCACGCCGTCGGTGACGGACTGAACCTCCACGCTGACCGGACTCCCCTGCCCGTCAACCAGGCTTATCAGCGTGGTGCCGGAAGATGGCAGCGTGATTTCACGGTCGAGCGTCAGCGTCCGGGTCTGGCTGTTCACCGCCAGCACGCGCCCGCCGGTGCTGATACCGGCATAGTCATCATCGCAGATTTCAATAACATCACCCGGCACATGGCGAAGCCCTTCGGCACCCACGCTGAAATCCACGGTCTGCGTCTCCAGCAGCTCCGTTTTAATCAGCCACAGCCCGGCGCGGTGTGCCTGCCCCCGGCTGGTACAGCCAAAGGCATCCATCTTCGTAACATTACGACCGTAACGGGCAATGGCCTGCGTATCTTCAACAAGCTCTGTCGCCGTCTCCCAGCCGTTGTTCGGGTCAATCCAGTTCACCTCCACCGCATTATGGCGGTCCTTCAGGGCGCTGAAGCTGTAGCGGAACGGCGCACCATCATCCGGCATCACCACATTACTGCGATTATAGGTCCACACCTTATCCGACGGCCGGTCCTGCACGAACGTCAGCGTCTGCCCGTTCCATACCGGCATACAGCGCATCGCCGAGCAGAAATCACTGAGAACATCCCACGCCTTACGCTGTGTGGTCAGGTACGCATTACAGGTGATGCGCGGCTCCGTGCCGCCAAAGCCATCCGGCACCGACTGGTCGCAATTCTGGCCGATGACATACAGCGCCCATTTATCCACATCCGCCGCACCAAGACGTTTCCCCATGCCGTAGCGCGGATGGGTCAGCATATCCCACAGACACCAGGCCATGTTGTTGCTGTATGCCGGTTTTAACGTTCCGTCCCAGATACCGCTGTATTGCCGCGTCTGCGGGTTATAGTTCGACGGCACCTGCAGAATACGCCCGCGAAGATGATAATTACGGCTCACCTGCTGGCTGCCGAACTGCTCCGAATCCACCTGTACGCCGACCAGTGCCGTGTTCGGGTAGCACTGTTTCACATCGATGATTTCGGTGTATGACGACCAGAGCGTTTTGTTCTGCAGCTGGTCTGTGGTGCTGTCCGGCGTCATCCTGCGCATCCGGATATTGAACGGGCGCGGCGGCAGGTTACCCACCACCACCGAGGCCAGATACTGTGAGGTGGTTTTGCCTTTAATGGTGATGTCTTTTTCCGTCACCCAGCCACCGTTACGTTGTATCTGAACCAGCAGGCGGACTTCCGACGGATTCCTGTCCCCCTTTGAGGTGGTTTCCACCAGTGCCTGCACGCCGAAGGTAAAACGCAGTCGGTCAATGTTTGCCGACGTGATGGTCCGGGTGATCGGCGTGTCGTATTTCACTTCCGTACCCAGTACCGTCTCGGAACCTGATGATTCAAATCCCTCCGGCGGTGTCTGTTCCTGCTCACCTGCCCGGAACACCACCGTGACGCCGGAGATGTTAGTATTCCCCTCACTGTCCAGCACCGGTGTACTGTTCAGCAGCACGCTTTTTAATCCATCCACCGGACCTTCAACCGGCCCTTCGCTGATGGCATCGATCACACTCAGCAACTGCGTGGACTTCAGGTTGTCCTTTGCTTCGCGCGGGGTATGCCCCTTACTGCTGCCTTTACCCATTCCTCACGCTCCATAAACGACAAAACCGCCCGGAGGCGGTTTCACATAAAACATTTTGCATCAGCGACCAATCACCACAACCTGACCACCATCCCCTTCGTCTGCCGTGCTGATCTCCTGAGAAACCACACGTGACCCCACGCGCATTTCACCGTACAGAACAGGCAGAACATTGCCCTGGGCAACCATGTTATCCAGTGAGGAGAAATAGGTGTTCTGTTTGCCGTTATCTGTACTGGCTGCCGTGGGCGTCCTGGCTTTCGGTGCCAGCATCTGCGCCACTCCGCCCAGGATCATACTGGCCCCTGCCGCATACATGCCCGATACAGCCGCGGCCCCCAGCCAGCCCACAGGGTTCCACCATGCCACCGCAATCAGCGCCGCCCCAAGCACCACCTGAAACACACCGCCACTTTTAGCTCCCGCCAGACGCGGCACGATGTGGATCACGGCACCATTTGCCAGCGGCTCATTAAGACGGGCAGATAATTCATTTTCGCCTGCATCACGCCCGGCAATGCGCACCTGATACCAGCCCTCATTCAGTTTCTGACGAAACACCGGGAGCTGTGTGGCCAGTGCCCGGATGGCTTCAGCCCCCGTTTTCACACGAAGGTCGATACGGCGACCAAATCGTTGCAAATCCCCGTAAAGGCAGATGCGTGCCATGCCCGGTGACGCCAGAGGGAGTGTGTGCGTCGCTGCCATTTGTCGGTGTACCTCTCTCGTTTACTCAGTTGTTCAGGAATATGGTGCAGCAGCTCGCCGTCGCCACAGTAAATGGCGGCATGATTCGGCACCGATGAACCAAAACAGCACAGCAGCACGTCGCCAGGCTGCGCCTCTGTCAGTGGGACACGGTAAAAACCCGTTGCCTCCATATTGTCAAGATAGAGATTCTGGCCGTGACGCCACCAGTCATCCCCGCGATGAAAATCCGGCATCTCAATTCCCGCCAGATGGTAAGCGTCCCGGAACAGCGTGTAACAGTCCGTCCCCCCGTGCTCAAAGCGCCGCCCGGTGAGATGCGGCACACAGCGGAATTTATGAATCGCCCCCCGGCAGACCAGCCACCACGGCAAATCACTCTGCACCTGCAGCCGCCGGTCGGCCTCACTCAGCCAGGGCAGGCCACCGGGGTGGCTGTGGACCAGCGCCACAATTTCACCCTGCGTTTCTGCCTGCAGCCAGTCCTCCGGCGACAGCCTGAAATACTCCTCCGGCTCACCGGAGATATTCACGCAGGGAAAATATCGTTCCCCCTCCGGCGTTCTCACCACGAAGCCGCACGACTCCGCTGGCGCACATCGCCGGGCATGCGCCAGAATCGCTGATTCTGTCTGTGTCATGAGATTTACTGCGAAAGTTTGTTGATGGACAGAAAACCGCCAAAGTTGGCGACGTTATTACGGAGCTTACAGCCGCTCAGGCATTTGCTGCATTTATCCTTCGTGATATCGGACGTCGGCTGGTCATATTCATCCGCGACCGCCGGACCGTGATAACCGCACTCATCACCGCGATAGGTCCAGGTGCAGGTGTTGGCCAGCATGATACGCCCCGGAAAAACAGCGCCATCCGTTTCCGTCGGCGTGGACAGTACAAAGGAGGCACTCACCGCGCTCAGTTCGCTGCACTGCTCGATGCGCCAGCGGCTGATCACCTCCTGCTCCGGATCGGCGTCACTGTTTCCGTTGACGAAGTTCACCGCATCCAGAAAACGGGCGTAAACCTTACGCCGGACCACCGTTCCGCCGACCAGACTCTGCAAATCTTCCACCATCCCGGTGACCATGCCGTGCAGATTAGAGACTTTAAGCGTTGGCCTGGCGCTGGCTCCTTTACCGTTCATCTCAAATCCGCTCCCCTGAATGGGGTACGCCTGATACTGTCGCCCCTGCCAGGTGACTGGTTCGCCTTTTTCGTTCTGCTCATTACAGAAAAAATAACGCTCTCCGCCAACCTCTGTCAGATCGACTTCCCAGAGCACGACCAGCGCGGATTGCTCCGCTTTTGTACACTCATTCAGTGTTTCCTGCTGTATATCCTGCATCAGTGAGTGACCTCTTCAAAGGTACAGTTAAAATCGGTATACATGGCATTATCCGAAATGCTCCACTCCCTGCAGACAACCCGGACAGTCCTGTTGTGTTTTGGCGGACGCCACAAAAAAGCACGAATCCCGGCATGACGGGATAAAAAACTGTCCAGCGCGGCACGGGAATATTCATCTGTGACACGAAATACCGGTTTAAACGTTTTCAGATCCGCATTCAGACCACCAGCCCGTCGCTGTTCATATCCGTCACCAAACTTTACCGTAATAACTGATGGCTTTCGTGTCGTCTCCATCCCCTCACGGGGGATCCAGTTAAAAACTTCAGGCTCAGGCACTGTACAATCCTCCATCCCGACGCGATGACTGCATAATTGACACAACCCTGCTGTCGATCAGATCCACCAGTCCCCTGGCTGAGCGCGCATCTATCTCGCCATTGCTCCCTTGATTCTGAATGCTGATGTGATACACGGGAGAATAAACAAATCCACCGCCACCATTCACATTTCCAATGGCCCTGACCCCA
This sequence comes from Escherichia sp. MOD1-EC6098, assembly GCF_002965865.1. NCBI lineage: Bacteria > Pseudomonadati > Pseudomonadota > Gammaproteobacteria > Enterobacterales > Enterobacteriaceae > Escherichia > Escherichia sp. MOD1-EC6098. Next base: position 25,984 of record NZ_PTSN01000019.1, on the reverse strand, counting down.
AGAGAGCCGTCCGCTGCCCGTGTCAGTGGCATGATTGCTTCAGGCCCGGCCTCGCCCATCAACCCGGCACCTTTCGCAAAAGCAAAATACGTCGGTGTATCCACAATAGTGTTACTGTAAGCACTCAGATTTGCCGATGTGTAAACACCACCTTTTGCGTTTGCCACTGCCCCCGAAATCCATCCGCCGACCGTACCAAGCCACCCTCCGGCACCGGAGAGTGATTTCAGTCCGTTAACAATGGCTGCATTCATCAGAATTTTTGAAACCTCCCGGAGAACTGAACTCCCCCAGTTCCTCCAGTCCATAACATTCCCGGCCAGTGCATCGGAAATATTTGATACCAGCCCGTCCATCGTGGAAACGACAGCATCTGCTGCCTGTGAAGCATAATCGGTGGCACTGTCTGCCCAGTTGGTCAGTCCCTCCTGGAGTCCGGCATTCCAGTTATTACGTAAAGCATCGGCCTTTGCATAATAATCCTGCTGATCGCTGAGACGCTCTTCCAGATATTTTTTATTCAGTTCTTTCTCCTGTTTCCACAGGGCTTCTTCAATTTCTCCGGCCTGATACTGTCTCAGCAGCTCGTTATTTTTCTGCTCAAACGCCTGCCGGATACTCCACATTTCCTGGAGTCGTTCACGCATCCGTGAGCCTTCACCATATCCCAGCAACTGCGCTTCGTCAGATGCCCGGGCACTGGCATTACTGTCCGCCAGACTGCTCTCATACGCAGCAAGCTGCTCACGAATCTTTTTCTGGTCGATGAGTGCTACATTCTGCAAAAGCGTTTTTTTCTGCGCTTCTGACAGGGTTGATAATTCGCCCTGACTGACCTGATATTTCATCTTAGCCAGTTCAGTATTCTGCCCTGCCAGTGCTATTTGTTCTTTTTGCTGTTTAATCAGCCGTTTATAAATATCTTCTGTTTTTTCCGCTTCGGTCTTTTTATGCGCTTTAGGTTTATTTGCCTGGTTATTTCGCCAGGCATCCAGTAAGTTATTGATATAATTCTGTCTGGCTGTCTGATACGCCTCTCCCACAAAGCCGAGATCATCCGCAGCATAACCCAGGCGGGCACGCTCACGGGCTTCCCCCTTCAGGCGGGACAGAGCCAGTTCGCGCTCGCTGTTATTCAGTGCGGTCTGCTGTTTATCATCCAGGGTTGCCTGTGGTAGCCGTAACGGTACATTCACCAGCCCCTGTCGCTGCTGAAGTAATTCATTACCGAGCCCGAGAAGGCGATTAAACTCGGTATGCTGCCCATTCATGATCAACAGGGACTGATACGCTTTGTTTTGTTCCGCGGCCTGTTGACGGATCAACGCCACCCGTCGCTCCTCCAGCCCGGCAAGCACATCCTGAATGGATTGCGCTTTGCCCTGCATTTGTGTGAGACGGGACTGTTCAACTGCCAGTTGATTTGTTGCTTCTGCAAGCCCTTCTGTGACAGTTTTTACCGACGTCATGTGGTTAATCATAAAACCGTTATCGGTTGTCCAGCCCGGGTTTGCCAGCACATACTGATAGCCAGCAATTTTTTCCTGTAAGGATTTAATCTTACTTTTCTGCTCGTCAATTAACCTGTTTTGCTCCTCCAGTGCCTGCCGCGTCTTTTCCTCATTATCTGACGCTTCAGGAAGCGACATTGCCGACGTTTTCTGGCGAATTTCGTCGATTGTTGCGGCATACTGGCGTGCAGATTCTCTGGCCTGCTCCTGATTCTGATACATTGTGTACCAGGCCGCGGCCCCCAGCATGACGAGTCCCGGCACACCACCAACCAACCCCAGCGCACCACTTAACAGACGACTCCCCACTGACGTGACAGTATTCAGCGTTGTCTGTGCTGCTGTTCTGGCCGCAATATTACGGGTAAGTGATGCCTGGGCAGCAGCCAGTTTCGCTTCTGCGGCTGCCTGCCTTTCAGTACCACGGGTAGCCGCAACCGCCTGTTGTGCACGATAAACCGCCGCACGCGCTCTGGCGGTTGCTATCTGTGTCCCCCGGAGTTGCGCTTCAGCAAGAGCCACTTCGTTTCTGGCTGCGGTAATTAATCCGGCAGTTGCAGATCCAGCAGAAGACGCCATATTGCCAAAATATCGGGCTACTCCGACGGCAACCAGAGCACCGGCAGCGGTTGCCACGGTATCAATATTGCCTGCAACACCATTCAGCACTACGGAAAGCGTCTTCGTCACTCCGCTTGCCTCGTTCGCACCACCAACCCAGGCCATAAAGGCGTTTTCAACTTTGGTTGCAGAGGATGAAACCGTATCAGGCATTGCTGCATATTCATCACGCAACGCCCCAAGCTGGCTAATCAACGCAGGAACAACCTTATCGGCAGTCAGTTTTCCGTCATCCGCCATGGCCTTCAGATCCTTACGGGCAACACCCATTCCCGCAGCCAGCGCACGAATAACACGATCGCCGTTCTCATTCACAGAGTTAAATTCTTCACCGCGCAGCACTCCCTGCGCCAGTGCCTGACTGAACTGCGTGATCACCGAACTGGCTTCTGCTGTACTGGCACCGGATAATTTCAGGCCCGTGGAGATCGCCTCGGTGACTTTCAGTACCTCCTCAGAACTGTAGCCATACTCCCGCATGGAAGCTGCAGAGCGGGCAAAAAGGCTGGCGTTATCAGAAAACGCCGTTCCCGTTCTCTGGCTGATTGCCATTAATTCACGTTGTGATACCTGAAAATCATCACTGGACTGTGAAGCCTGCTTCAGACGGGCATTTACTGAATTCCACTCATCGGCGAGAGAAATAAGATGACCGGTAGCAAAAGCTCCGGCAAATGCCCCCGCCATATTCAGTGCCGAAGATTTAGCTGTATTTATCTGATCCGTCACTTCTGCCAGTGCACGCCGCATTTCACGGGATGCAGCAGCGGACTGCCGGCCTCCGTTCTGCATGGTACGGTAGTAATCCTGCCCCATACGCGAAGCCCGGGAGATCTCTGACTGGAATGACCGGGAATTTGCCGAGATTTTAATAATCAGTTCACGTAATGTCGCCACACTCATTCTCCGGACGAAAAAAACCGCCGAAGCGGTTATGTTGACTCACTGAGACACTATTAAAAGCGCGTTTTCCAGTCCGGCAAATGGATCTGAGACGCCTTCTGTCTGCTCTTGTTCCCACTGAAGAAGCGCATCATTCAGTGGGACTTTGACACCCTGCGCACCGTAAACCGCAGAAACTATCTGGGCAGCCCGGATATCAGCCCGCTCGTCACCCAGCGGGCTGAACCTGTCAAATTCTGCCCACATCATGATTTCTGATGCGGACATTTCCCGGCGTAACTCTGACAATGTGCGCCCCATCCTGAGCGCCAGCATCATCAGAAAACGCATCCCCGGAAGCTCTACTTTTTTTTAACCTCGCCGGCATCACTGATCAGTTCCAGAGACTGCCGAAGAAGCCGCGCATGCACCGGGCCATACACGGCAATCACCTGTTCACGATCATCCTCTGAAAATACAGGTTGCAGTCCGGTATCACACAGAACATCAATGAACAGTTCAACATCTGCCTCCAGATTTCGGCGGGCGCGCTCCGCAACGGATAACGGTGTCTCATCATCTTTTGCTTTAACGATCTCCTGCCAGCGCAACCAGGCTTCTGCAGAAGGTTCCCGTAATACAACCGTTGCCCCTTCCCATTCAGGCACATCAACAGTTTTATGGCGAAACCCCGACATCGTTGCCAGTGCCAGATTGCGGATATTTTTAGTCATCACATCTATCCTCATTAACTGACGGTAACAGTGCAGGAAGTGGAGGTCACCTTGTTAACAGGGCTTGCTGAATCAGAAATCTCGCAGGTATACGCACCGGCATCACCTGATGCTGCTGATGCCTTACTGAATGTTGCCGCCGTCTGTCCGGAAACAGGAGAACTACCTTTCTTCCAGACATAAGAATAAGGCGGCACACCACCGGCAGCCTCAACCACCATTTCGAGTTTCGCTCCGGCAGAAACCTGCAGCGTGCTGTTTAAATCGACCTTCACTTTCAGCGGCTCTGTCGTCAGCACAGGTTTACCTTTCAGGCGCAGGGAAAACGTTGCAGCCACAACACCATTAGTTCCTGCAGACCAGGTATGCTGACGCACCTCTGCCATAAAGGTAAATCCGTTGCCTGACGGAAAAATAACTTTAAAGCCATACGTGGTGTCATTGTCATAGGCACTGCGCAACGCGTTCTGGGCAGCATTGAGGTAAAAGTTGCCTGACATGGAAATCTCTGACGCGGCACCAAGGCCGTTAATATTTTCCTGCTCAACAGAACACAGCGTGGTGACATCAATATCCTGCTTTTGTCCTGCGGTAAACTGCACCTCTTTGATTGTACAGCTCAGGCCAAGATAGCTGGCAGAATCCAGGGTTTCTGCTGTTACCGGTGCAGACGAAATCATAATTTTCGTCAGTTGCGAACGCTCAAAATTAGAGGACATACTCGTCTCCTGAAAATAAAAAACCCGCCAGCGGCGGGTGGGTAAAATCATTAACGACCTCAGGCTATTACCTGAAATTCAAGCGTGGCTCTGCTCAGACGGGAATCAGGATCATAACCCTGAGTTTTAGAAATAACGGAGGGTGCAAGTTGCCTTACCGCATCAAGCGCCTGCTCACGGATATCATCTGCGTCATCAGGTACTGTTGCCCAGACATCGATCTGCACGGTAATTCTGGATTCAGCCTGACCATCAAGCACATCAGACGCAGTGTCAGACACCACAGAAAATACCAGCCATGGCGGAGATACCGCAGGCTTTCCCTCCGTCAGCGGGACCACATAAGGATAAACCTGTCCTCCGGCCAGTTGAGACAGCAGGGAATACAGTGTGGTCTCTCTCATTTACTTAAGACCTCATCAATAGCCTGATTCATTCGCTGTATGGCAATCTGTGCTGCCAGTTCCTCTGTCGTATCGAAAGCCGGGCGAATGAACGGATGCGCGGGCATGTTTATCGTTCCCAGCTCCACAAAGCGCCAGTAAAACGCATTTCGGGGATCACTGGCTTTCATGCTGTTATCACTGTTTCCGGTTCGCAGGTTCCGTCCACGAATGTGGACACCCGAGATAATTTCCCCCCGACGCTTTGAACGCTGAGTGAGAACAACCACATTTTTCTTCAGTTTCCCGGTTCGCTCCGGCGCACGTTCAACAACTGCATCCCGCATAACTTCAGCACCGGCACGGGTGGCATCGCGCAGTACCTTATTGTTTTCTGCCCTGCTGAGCGTCTCCAGATCCCGTGCAATATCCGCCAGACCTGAAAAATCAAGACTGAAATCCATCACACATTCCCCTTCTGAGAACAGAGTATCTCAAGCCGTGTGGCACGAGCATCCGGTATCGGCGGACCGTCTATACTCAGAATCGCGCCTTTGAATGCACCAGTCAGCACTTTCAGACATGAAGTTGCTGTTACATCTCGCCGGAATCTCATCCAGACCCTCACTGTAGCCTGAGCAGTTTCTGCGCCTCCGGATATTCTCTCCCTGCCACTGATCCCCTTAACTTCTGCCCATATGGTTGCCCCCTCCGTCATTGTTTCCACAGGGTGCCCTGACGGAGACCGAACGGTGGTGGCATTCAGAATAACCACACGATCACGTAATCTTCCTGCCTGCATGAATCCTCCTATGTTCCGGGATGAAATCGATACATCCGCAGTCCGGTATAGAAAAAATCAGGCACTGCATCCTGCATTTCCCTGTTCTCGTACCAGTAGCCAACCAGTTGCATAAGACGCAGTTTTATCAGAGGTGTTATTACAAGCCCGGTCGTATCCTGCTCAGAAACAGTTTCATCGTAAAGCGTCCGGTTTAAAAACTTTTCAGCCTCTTCCCTGGCAGCAGCCAGATACATCATAAGAAGAGAATTCTCCTGTTCATTGTCATCATCAATCCGGCACTGAACACGAAGCTCTTCCAGAGTGGGCATCATTTGGGCAACCTCTATGAATGCTGTTTTTTAGACTTATCAGCCCCCCGCGCAACAGGTGTTCTCTTATCAGAGACAATCCCAGCTGCAGTGGCAATTTCGCGTACCCGTTCGGGTAATTCTTTATCTTCATACTCACCGGCCCGAATAATCTCAACACGCATACCGTCCGGTGACCATTTCAGATCTTGTTTCAGGATCATGATTCTTTCACCTGTCAGAACAGGGGGCGCACTTCTGCGCCCCCTGAATGATTACGCCGCTGCAATCTTCAGCAGTTTGATGGCCTGCGAATCGACCAGCATGCCGCCGGTGCGCTTGGTGGTATAAAAACCGACAAACGGTTTATTGGTGTACGGATCACGCAGAATGCGGGTACCGATACGGTCAACGATGGTGTAACCCCGTTTGAAGTTACCAAATGCAATGGCTTTCGCATCAGCGGCAATATCCGGCATCTGTTCGTTTTCAGCGATAGCGTAACCCGCCAGAGAGGACGGCTGCCCCAGCTCCAGCCCCGGACGCCACAGATAGTTACCCTCACTGTCTTTCAGCAGACGGATGGCAAACAGACTGTTGTTGTTCATCATGAACTTCGCGCCAGTGCGGTGTGCCTTACGCAGCGTGTAAATCAGTTTGATAATGGCATCTGCGGTCACCGCCGTCGCTTCGCCGGATACAATATGCTGAAGTTTGCCGAACGCCCGGACCTTGTCTGTTTCATCCGTGGACTCATACGCCAGGAACCCTTTCGGCTTCTTGGTACCATCGCCGGTGGTAAAGGCAATTTCTTCCTGTTCGGCAAATTCGGTTGCCAGCTCGCTGTTGATCCATGCTTCCACGTTGAAAAAGGCATCATCCAGCATTTTCTGGGTGGCCTGCGGGTTACCGTAGATTTCCCCCATGAAAGGTTCAATCAGGCCCAGTTTTGAGGTGGCAGTCTGGGAGCGCGCGTCAGTCTCGCCAACCCATCCGGAAGCCGTGCCGCCCAGATTCACCAGTTTTTTGTAGTCGGAACCACCAACGCTGATCACCGTGGCTTCCTGGCGCATCACCACTTCATCTTTCAGCAGGGTGAGAATGTTGCGATCCAGTGCTTCCGGCACGGCATAGCCGCCGTCTTCATCGGTGCCCACCTGTAATGCCTTGCGCTCCAGATCGCGCAGACCATCTTCACGGCCTTTACGCAGGAAGCCCACAAACGCTTCTTTATGCTCGGTGGCCAGTTTATTTTGCGCACCACCTGCCGGACGTTTCAGCTCAAGCAGCTCTTTTTCAAGATCGCTTTTGAGGTTTTCCAGCTCGCTGAGTTTCCCGTTCAGGGTTTCCACCTGCCCGGCAAGTTTGCCTTTTTCCTGCTCAATCGCATCCACGCGCTTGTCGTTCTTTGCTTTGAAGTCGTCAAACTTCTGCTGCAGCTCCTGCGCGACCTGTTCGACATCTTTAATATCAACCGCCATCGTATTTCTCCTGATTAGAAGTTCAGATTTTTCAGTGCATTCAGTGCAGAGCCCACATCCTCAGCGTCGCGCAGGGACAGTGCGCCATAGCCCCCGGCCATGAATGCTTTGGCCTGGGTACGGGAGAGTCCGACATCACGCAGGACTCTTTCGATTTTTTTCTGTTCGGGGATTTCCCCGCGGGCCAGTGCGTTCTTGACGTCGCTGATCCGCGCCTCGTCGTTAGACGGGAACGTCACCAGGCTGACTTCCCAGAGGTCGATTTCTTTCAGCAGAAAGGCTTCTTTCGTCCGGTCGTATTCCCAGTCTTTCAGGACGTACCCAATAGAAAGGCCGGTTAACGAACCGGCCTTCATGTGTGCATGTGCGCGTTTTGCGAGGGGATCATCATCAATAAGCAACCGTCCCCTGACGTAAAGCCCGACATCGTCTTCCTTCATTTCGGTGTAAACACCGATGGGTTCATCCATGCGGTGCTGCCAGAGCAGCGCAGGTAACGCTTTTCTGTCACTCCACGCCCGCAGGGAAGCAGCAAATGCCCCGGACATCACCACATCATCGTGGCTGTCCTTTACACCAAAGACGGAGCCATACCCTTCAAACTCACCGGAGTCACTGACAGATTTCAGACTCAGCGGTACATCAAGACGTTGTTTCGTCTGCATTGGCGTTATCCTTCTGCTTACCGGCTTTACTGCCATCGGAGGGTTTCGTGGTCATGTTCATCGGTGTGAGATAGACATCACCACCGGGACGCGGATTCATATCTTCCAGGTCGCGGCAGTCATTGGGAGAGTAAATTCCCCAGTTGATCCCGGTGGCGTAGGCTTCAAAACGGGACTTCATATCCCCGCGCAGTAACGCCCCGGCGTTAAATTTGGCGTAATAAACGCCCTGCTTACTTTTTCGTACCAGTCCGGTGTTGATCCGCTGTTCGATGCGGGTCAGATACGGCACCAGTGAATAGTTGATAAATCCCAACCCCAGCTCTTCGATATTGTTGAAGGTGGCGCGATCGGTGTTCTGCACCATGTGCAACGGCACCCGGAACAGACGACAGATTTCTTCAAGCTGAAACTTGCGGGTTTCCAGGAACTGGCTGTCCTCGGCGTTCAGCGCCATCGACTTCCAGTCCAGCCCCATCTCAAGGATCATCGGGCGGTGAGCATTGCCAAGCCCGGTGTGACGCTCCTCAAAATCTTTCTTCAGGCGCTCATAAGCCTGATCCGACAGCGTCTGTTCTGTACGCAACACACCGGACGTCACCGCACCATTGCTGAACAGTCTGGCCCCGTGCTCTTCGGTCGCTGCTGCCAGCGATATTGCCTCGCGGGCATAGGCGATGGGATTCAGTCCCACCAGACCGTCCAGCGTCAGCGTGCGCACATGCCAGATATCTTCCTGGCTCAGTACATCCGTGGAACCGTCCGGGAATGTGACCTGATAGACCGGCTCCCAGCGACTGTTAAGCTTCGGTACCACACAACCGGGATCGACGGGCAGCAGTTCAGCCACTTCGCCAAATGCTTTCACTTTGTAGGCGTAAAAGTTTCCCCTCAGGCACAGACAGGTGACCACCAGCTCCCAGAACTCCTGCGGCGTCATATAGCCATTGGGATGCGTGGAGATCAGCTTATGCAGACGTTCGCCGGTGGCCCTCTGTTTCAGGCTGCCGTTCAGGTGATACAGATTGCAGGGCAACATCCCGACCGACTCTGCCAGCACTCTGACGCAGGAAAAAACCGCCGTCAGTCGCATGGCCCGCTGACTGCTGATCTGCTTTCCGGTATAGGTGTCGTAAGACAACCCGATGGCATCCGCCAGCTCTGCTGGCGTGGTCACCGGCGCGTCACTTTTTCGTTGAAATAATCCCGAAAAGAACACTATTTACCTCCGCCGACAGACGGCTGTGTACGGTCGAGATATCGCGCCACCAGCCACGACCAGAACAGGCACAGCACCCCGGCAACAACAAAACCCGCCGGGGGATAAATCAGCCAGGCACCATACGCCAGCAAAAGCGCACCCAACACGCCCACCAGTGGCGCGAGAATTATCAGAAACATAATGACCTCGGTTAAAGCGAGCGGATGCCCACGCTGACCAGATGTTCAGACAGATCCAGCTCCGGTTCACCACCATTGACCAGCATCCGGCTCATTGCTGTAAACATCGCAACAGGGCCGTCGATTTTGGCTTCCAGCGTGGATTTATTCGGGAAGATATTGTCGTTTTTGTCCGGTTTTACCGTAACGTTAGACATCATCCAGTTCATGACCGGATGATTGCTGTGATGGAAACGCCCGGCATAGACCAGTGATTCCGTTTCCTTCATGGCCTCTGACAGATTGCGAACCGTCTGCGGAACCTCCACCAGCGGTATCCCTTCTTCAGCCAGTGCCAGGCTGAACTGCATCGCGCTCCACGGGTCAAATCCCAGTTCCCTGAGGTTTTCACCACCAATCCATTCCAGTAAGTCACTTTTTATCTGAGCATGATCGATAACATCACCATCCGTCAGAATCAGCTTATCCATCTCCGCCCACTTCCGGTAAAGTTCTGCCTGCTGCCGCGAGCATCGTTCCAGCCGTCCTTCCGGAAGCCAGAATTTAAAATCGGCATGAACATGCCCGTTATCCGTTCGCCAGAGTTTTGCCGCCGCACAGATATCAATCTTATGAGCAAGGTCAACGCCGACCCACATGGGATACGTTTTCAGCTCATGTCGTGGGGCAATGTATTCGCACTTCTCCCACTTAATCATGTCCATCCAGGCAGACTCTGCTGTTACCCACACATTCATGTGTTTGGTAAAAAAATTCACCCGCGCAGAGACCTGTTCTTTCGCTTTTTTCGCCAGGCGACGCAGATCATCCCAGCGTTTACAGATGCCCAGGCCGGGATTCGCTTTCTGCCAGACCGTTTCATCAAACGGATCATCTCCCTCATCGAGGGTGTAAATAATCGCAAAGTAGGAGTCGTCTTTTACCGCGCCCTCCACGTCGCTGTTATAGCCACGCAATACCTTGATGGCGTAATCACGCTGCTCGTAACAAATCCCTTCCTTATTAAACCCTGCCGTGGTGATACCAAATAAAAGGGACTGCAGACGGGCACCGGTTGCCGTTTCCAGAACGTCCCACACGTCACGGGTTTTATGTGCATGCAGCTCATCAATAATGGCGCAGTGGATGTTCAGACCATCCAGGTTGTTTGCATCCGAAGAAAGCGGTTCAAATTTTGATGCGCTCTGCTCCTGGTAAATCGCCAGCTTGTTGAAATCAAACAACCGCCCGAGTGTCGACCGGGCTTTTCTGACCATATTTTTGGCGTCTTCAAACACGATTCTGGCCTGGTCACGCGTGGTTGCGGCTGAATACACCTCAGCTCCGCCTTCACCATCTGCCCCCGTCATATACAGGCCGATACCCGATGACAGAGTTGATTTTGCGTTTTTACGGGCGACTTCGTTGTACGCCGTCCGGAACCGGCGCACCATCACCGGACGTCCACTGCCATCGCTGCGCATGACAACTTCCCCGGTCTCTTCATTGACCAGCGGAATGACAAAACCAAAAATATTAATGAGGATAAATACATGCCAGTCCATCAACTCAATGGGCTGGCCTGCCAGCGCCCCTTTTACATGAGGCACAAATTTGTAGAAATTCAGGATGTGCTGCGCACGGGGTTCACTGAAATAAATCCCCCGCTCTTCGCCGTACTTCAGATCATCAAGAAAACGCTGGCAGGCCAGGCGGACAAATTCGCCAGCAACAATTTCTCCTGCAACAACACGTTCGGCGTAGCGGATCCCGTCAGCCACTTTTGCCATCAGTCTCTCGCTTTTAAAAGCTCCGCCAGCGGATCAACATCATCCGGTCCGGCGATATTTACTTTAGCCCGGCTTGCCGGTGACATACCAAACTCTGCAAGCATTGCCCGGATCCGCTTCCAGGCATCCGCTTTCATTGCCGCCGCGGGGTGCGCCTTAATCAGTACATCACCGCTCTGCGTTTCCGTGCGGTAGGTATACCCCTCAACATCGAGTGTTTCGCAGTGATGCCGATATTCGGTGTAGGCTTCCACCAGCAACTCGAGCGCACGCGCATCAAGCTGAGAAATGATCCCTTCCGCATTCAGCTCTTCCGCCATTCGCCTGAACCAGTACTTCCCCTGAGCCCCTAAATGCTGCGGAATTTTAGGAAGACCTTTTTCATCCTTTTTAGCGGTTTTTTTGTGGTCTTTAACGGGGCGCTTTGAGGGGTTGCCTCGAATCAAATGCAGGCGTGGCGGGGTTTTCGGAGGTCCTGACATAATCGGTCTTACCTATCAATCGTTTGTTCACATTTCCAAAAAAAAGTTTTCGAACCTGCGGCGATGTGAGGAAGGGTCAGGCGGCGGTACTGAGCAGCCAGGGTTGCAGAGATTTGACCCGCCCCTCCCCTACAGATGGGAACTGTTATCAATTGATGCGTTCGCGCGCTGTTTTTGCTTTATGACAGGGCCAGCACAGACTCTGCAGGTTACTGTCTGCATCCGTGCCACCATGAGCTTTCGGAATGATGTGGTCCACAGTTCTGGCTTCAACGGCTCTCCCATTGCGCAGGCAGTTCTGACACAGATGATTATCACGCTTCAGTATGCGCGCACGTATGGCATCCCATTTCGAGCCATAGCCACGCTGGTGGCGGCTCAGTCCGCGTTGATGCTGTACCCATCCTTCGCCACGATGTTTATCGCAGTAACCAGAACTGTCTGTGGTTGTACCTGCACATCCACGCTTACGGCAGGCGCGTGGGATTCGTGATGGCATAAATACCTCATACCCTGCGAAATGTTTACCACGATAAAAAGGCTACTTAATGCACTGAGTGCGGATATATTCCTGCGCCCCTTCCAGTTGCATCTGCATCGTCATCAATCGGTCTCTGAGGGTGAAATAATCCCGTTCAGCGGTGTCTGCCAGTCGGGGGATGGTTGCATTATCCACGCTGGTGGGTCCGGTGGCTTCACGCACGGCTGCGGAGCAACTGGCATTGACCCGCAGGCGCTTACGGCCAGCGGCAACATCAGCGCGCAGAGTTTCATTTTCAGCTTGCGCATTGGCTAATTCTCTCGAGTACTTTGCATCGAGCGCAGCAACATCACGCTGACGCTGCTGCATGTCAGCGATGGTGGCGATCGCCAGCTTCAGCTCACTGACTTTTTTATCACGCTGTTCTTTGTAGGCGATGGCGTTATCACGGTAATGATTGACCGCCCACGACAGGCAGACGATGATGCAGATAACCAGAGCATAAATAATCGCGGCGACTCTGCTCACTGATCTATCCCCCAACAGGCTAATGCGCTTTCCTGGTCACGACGAATAACCTGTCCATAGCAGTTATTTGAACGTATGCGGCAATCGCGCCCACCATCTTTTATCCACCAGCGAATCGCCTCGCATGCACCTTTACGATCACCAGCATTCAGCCGCTTATAAAACGTCGACGGAAAACACTTACCGGGGCCAATGTTATAGGGACAAAATGACGCGATACCGGCTTTTTGTGGCTCGGTCAGTGGTACTTTAATATTGCGCTCCACCCATGCCAGCGCCTTATCACGCTCAATGGCGTTGACCTGGTCGCATTTTTCCTTCGACAGTTTCATACCGGGAAAAACGGGTTTTCCATCCACCATCGTGGCACCCCGACAGATGGTCCAGATGCCGGACCCATCGCGGTATGCCGTTGTGTGGTTACCTTCTTTTTCATCCAGAAACTGGTCGAGAATATCAGGCGCGGGCGCACCGACGGCAATCAGTGCCAGAACGGCAGCCGACAGGCCGTATCTGATTTTTGCGTTCATGGATATTTATCAGGATTTATCGGTTTCTGCCCACGGACAGGTTTATCTGTTCCGGTCAGTGACTTAAGGTTGTGATTCCGGAGGAGTCTTCAGAGAACCAGTAATTCTTCCTGGTAGCTTTCCTTTGTAGGTTATCCAAACATTCTGCGCATCTAAAATTACGGGGCGCTTTTCCGGCGACTGCTCATCCCCTTCACATAACCCGGCAGCAACATCCAGGAAGACCTGTCTGATGCTCCTTCTGGCTGCTGCCTCATAAAACTCCAGCGCGGCACCTTCAACACGGTCCAGCGAGATGTCCAGGTCAAAAATTTCACCGTCAAAGCCTTTTTTGTCCCGTAACGCTAAAGTTACCGTAACTTTATTCTCAAAATTGCGGATCCCTTTCACAATCAGTTCATAGTTTTGAGTCATTGAATTACTCTCCCCGTGCAGCCTTACGCTTGTCTTCTCTGATTTTGAAGTACAGATTTGTCAGATAAGTCAGGAAGCCCAGAACCAGACTCCCCAGTACACCAATCGCAGCCCACTGTGAAGGACTGACCTGATCAAGCCACTGTAAAAACCAGTAGCCAGCACTGCCTGCGGAGGTGCCGTAGGCAATGCCCGTTGAAATTTTGTCCATGGATTTCATAGCCTCACCTCCGCAAATAACGGATGGCGTAGTTTTACACTGAGAAATGAAAGGGATTTGAAAAGAAAAAACCGCAAAAGCGGGCGAAACGATATATACAGAAAGGAAAGCACTCTATCCAACAAACCACCCACAGTTAATCGGAATAAAAGCAGAGTGCTTATGAATGATCGCCTGCCCGAAGGTTAGTATTTCTGCACAGCAATTTTGCAAAAAAAGGCGATCATTCATAACTTAAACGTCTTTCAGTCACTCCGGGATTTCCCATCATCGCAGACTGAAAGACTCTAACTGGAGCGGGCAGCGGGAATCGAACCCGCATCATCAGCTTGGAAGGCTGAGGTAATAGCCATTATACGATGCCCGCATATGGTGCCGACTACCGGAATCGAACTGGTGACCTACTGATTACAAGTCAGTTGCTCTACCTACTGAGCTAAGTCGGCACTGGACCGCCACCGGGGACTCGAACCTCGCACACTCAACTTAAAGGGTTGACGCTCTTTCCTGATGAGCTAGTGGCGGCTGGTGGCCCTTGCTGGATTTGAACCAGCGACCTGGCGATTATGAGTCGCTCGCTCTCACCACTGAGCTAAAGGGCCGAGCGCAGGATAATAACGTTACGAAATCAATGTTGCAAGCATTCAAAAATCACCCTTATCTCCTCCACTAACGCATTAACCATGTCTATCCGAGATAAGTGGCACAAAAAACCCGCTTGTGGGCGGGTTTTGTTTGCTTTTGCCATCACGTACAAAATCGGCAAAATATCAGATTTGCATGAAATATATGCCTTTCAATCTACTTTTGCAACACTTTGCTTTGAAAATGCCGCCTTTTGTTTTGAACGTGTTCTCATTACAAACAATAAAGCCTCACTATCAAGTCGGTGAAAAATGTGTTTCATTGCAACCCAGTGACGAGTAAATGTTTTGGACCAGTTTTTAGTTGTCACTCCCGCCAGTAATGCCAGCTCCTGGTATTCATAACCTTCCCCACCAAAAAGTTCTGCTTTTACTGCCTGCGCCGCCAGCCAGATTAATTTTTTCAGGCGTTCCTGCGTTTTCCCTGCAATTTTTCTGGTACCGGATTGAGTATTAAATTCATTCCACGCCCACTGTGTTATCGCGATCTGATATTCCCAACAAATACTCCCGCTGTAACACCACAACAACCAGGCTTTATGATGTTCTTCAAGAGACAGAACAGCCCGCCGCCACGATGATGTCGAAAACTCAACCGGACTGACCAGAGGAATTGACGTCCCCTTCGCCAGCGATTGCTTTCCCGGGATTGGTGGATTATCCCGCGTTATCATTTTTCCAGTCACTTCATCGCGGTACCGGATTTTTTTTCGCCTGTAACGCCCTATATCGAACATGGCATTCTCTTGCCAGGCTTCAAGCTGACCTTTTGTTGCCCCACTCAAATCAGCGGTGGCGATAATGAGCTGCTCACGCACAAACTGTAAATACTGGTTATTCATGCGCACTCCAGTTCTGTGATTTTTATCCCCAGCCGCCCACCAGGAACGAGCTGACCGCGCACAATATTGATTTCATCAAACTGCTCGTCGTCTATAAGTAGTCCGGCATGCGTCAGCGCATCCAGTGGTGCCTTCAGGATATTGTCCAGGTCGCGGCGGCGCTTATCCGGTGGCTCTGCAATAATCTTTATCGCCAGCCTTCCGGACAGGCTTAATTTCAGCCGCTGCTGGCGAACAATTAGCGCCACATCACGGCGATAACGCTTTCCGGCTTCCGAGATGAAATACGTATTGCCATGACGTCGCCAGCAGGTATTCACCGTCGGCGGGTAAGGCAAAACAAATTCTATGCGTTCAGTCATTCATGCTTTCCACTTCAGGACACCCGAATTTCTCGCGTGCATTAAAAAACGAATCAGCAACAACAGCTGGCTGCCGTGTTTTTCTTCAAAATCTTTTACCCCGGCGTGCAGTTCGTTATGACATTTACGGCACAGCGGAATAACAAACAAATCATCAGCCTTTGTTCCCATCCCTCCCAGTCCATGACCAATGATGTGATGCGGATCATCTGCCTGATTACCGCACGTCATGCATTTCTGCGTTTTTACCCAACGCGTGTATACAGGCATCTCTTCCCGTTGTGGTTTCTGGCGCTGGAGATACTGAGCCGGTGACTCCGGATCAACGGCAATGCTGACCACCGTCTTTTCCTGTGGCGGGTTTTGCTGGTGGGCATGAGGCAACGGCGCAAGATTTTTTGTGCGCTGCTTCAGTATGCTGGTGGCGGTCTGCTCTCCCGGTACGATGTCGCTTTCGCGGTACAAGGAGCGGATTTTTTCCGCACGTAACCCCAGAGAACGACGTAATACTGCCTCCGGAAGCGCGTCCGCCACCTGATTGCAGACCGCCCACCAGGATAATTCAGCCAGCGACAATTCCCGCTCCTGCGTGCCATTCATTGCATGGCGTATGACGTCAATCATCCATGCTGACAGGTTTTGATGAGCAAGTTGCCCGAGTGATTCGGATGTCTGGTCACGCAACTGGTTGTCGCAGTGCCAGCACAACACCATCGCGCCGGTACCGTAACGATGTATGACGATTTCACTGTGATGATAGTCACCATGAGGCCACTGGCAGGATTTGACATGACGCAACAGCCAGTCAGACAGTGCCCCAGCGCCGCCAGCAGCACGAATCACCCGCTCATCGCTGAAAAATGGCAGTAATGATTTATCCTCCGCCAGCGGCTGGCGAACGGCAGGGACGACTCCGGACGGCAGACCGCGCATGCTTTTCGGTTCAGGCTCCACCAGCACTCGAGGGTTATGAAATACTTGCATGGATTCACGGCCCGGCCTAAGGACCACCAGCCCGAGTTCCGGTACCAGAACAGGTCGAAGTAATATCCGCACGTTACCTCCAGATCCGTTGCTGGTATGTGCGGGATGGGCGCGGTGGGCGTTCGGAATAAGGGAGCCTGACATAGATTATCCAGTGACGATAATCGAGGCTGAGGGCTTTCTTAATCTCGTATCCGCGTCTGCGATAGTTATGAATTAGCCATTCGGCCTGTTCTTCAGTACATGGGTCATGCTGGAACCAGTCAGATTTGAAAGTGCGGAAACGCCGCCCGTGCCTGCTGGCAAAGACGGCAGAATCATCAGAATTGTGTAATTTGGTATCGTGCGCCATCGGTTGTCTCTGCTGGCGCAGCAGGTGCCAGTTGTTCAGGCTGGCGTGCGAATTGTAAACCAGAATGCCAGGAAAAAACAAAACCCGCCGAAGCGGGTATGCTAAAACAAACTGAAAGTAATATACCGGACTTGTAAAGGAACGATAGAATAATTATTGGATTAAACCCTGACTCAATCCAGATTTCATAGGCAACAACTACGGACTAATCATCACAGTCATGTTTGATAGACTTAGTCCACATTGGGTGAGGGTTTACGGCGTTTTCACTAATAATTTATCGTCCAAGCTATACATTACTGCCCAGTTTTAACGAAGTTTTTAAAGGAAACAACTGCCTGATAGGGGTTTGGTTGACAGCCAAACATATTATCGCAAAAAGGCTTGATGAAAATTCTTGAGGATCCATCTTCATTTGGCATTTTACTCACTTGATAAGCGAGGAATGGACTATTTGGAGAGGGATTATAAGTGGAAATTAGCGTGTCTGTCGCCGTTTGAATTTTCCATGAGGAATTATTAGCCAACCAGAATTGCGCTCGTTTCCAATAAAAGTCACATTGCTTTTCATCATTACATGTTAGTGGCTTCATTGCTTCTGCTTTCAACGCTGGATCGACCTTTGCTGCACACCCTCCCAACATTACTGTTGCAATCATTACACCTGCGACTAAAACAAGTTTCTTCATCTCCCTGCCCCATCAATAAAAGTTCGGTTCTCTAATAACTAGAGTTAATCAACGGAAAAAACGCCGAAGCGGGTTAAGTGCGGGTGCGTTGAGGATGCCTGACACATCAGAGGTGGCGAGGGATTTCTCCCCCGCCTGGTCTCTTACTCCTCAGGTTCGTAAGCTGTGAAGACAGTGACCTCCGTCTGGCCGGTTCGGATTCGTACCTCGCAGAGGTCTTTCCTCGTTACCAGTGCCGTCACAATGACGGTTAAACAGATGACGATCAGGGCGATTAACATCGCCTTTTGCTGCTTCATAGCCTGCTTCTCCTTGCCTTTCGGCACGTAAGAGGCTAACCTAGATTTGCCGTTCATAGATTGAGCCTCAGATTAATGTTAAGCGTCTTGCCGGACGCGTAATGTTAACTGGGGCTTTTCTCTATCTGCCTTTCAGTGTTCATGCCTGAGACAGATAGCCTCAAGCACCCGCAGCCATTCTACTTAACTCACGTCACCTCGCCAATATGAAATCAATCAGAAAGGTGATCCATAAAATCACTCCTTCTCTTCTTTTCCGTAGTGGAGTTGGCCAATTTTGATAAGAGGGCGTCCCTGAGATTTGCGGTGTAGATTGGTATCGCGCAGAGAATACACACAGCCACAATATTCCTGCTGATAGAATTTTTCGCGCTTGCTGATTTCAATCATACGGGACGAGCCGCCCTGCTTGCGCCAGTTATAATCCCAGTACACCATACCCGGATAATGCGCAACAGCTCGCCGCCCACACTCGTTAACCTGCTGCATATTTTTCCAGCGTGAAATGCCCAGTGAACTGCTGATCACACTGAAACCATTTTCAGCAGCGTACAACGCTGTCCGCTCAAAACGCATGTCAAAACACATGGTACAACGGATCCCCCTCTCAGGCTCCCATTCCATTCCTTTGGCACGTTCAAACCAGTTGTCGGTGTCGTAATCAGCATCGATAAACGGCACGCCGTGTTGTTCAGCAAAGCGAATATTTTCATCCTTACGAATTAAATACTCTTTCTGAGGATGAATGTTCGGGTTGTAGAAAAAGATGGTGTAGTCGATTCCCGAGGCCTGAAGCGCCTCCATCACTTCACCGGAACATGGAGCACAGCAAGAGTGCAGTAGTAGTTTGTTTGCCCCGTTTGGGAGCTCCAATTTAGGCCGTTTGAAATCAGCAATAGTCATAAATATTTTTATTGGGGTCATGAAAATAGCACAGAGTGTAGCATCAGAGCAGGGCTATCGGGAATATATGTCTAAATCTGGTAATATCTGGTTTTGACGCAAAGCGGACAACCACGCTGGCTCTACCCTGCGCCATGAAAATGTCAATTCACATCTGAACTAATGCTCTTTAATCTAGTAACGTCTAAAATACCTAACATTTCCTTGATAAAATGCCAGTACACGCTGCATAGCTTCGCTCTTCCGGCACTCGCGACAGATTATATTCAGGCGCCTGTCGTAGCGGCGTATTTCGCCGTCTGGTAACGACCAGATAAGGTCCGGATCAACCACTGCAGGTTTCTTCACCTTTGCCCTTGAGAGTTTTTTGCGGGCATTTTGCCAGTCCTTACGCGCCTGTTCAGACGGGAATAACCCGTAACCAGAGTTGTATACATCGCCACTGGCAACCAGCTCTCTGGCAAGAACGCTCATCAGATATCTTGTCGCACCTGTCTTGGCTTCCAGTTGCCGTAACGTCTCGCGCCCACTCCGGCGTACGAGTTCAACAACCTGCCCTTTAATTTTTTCCCGCTCTTCTTGTGTAAAAACTTTTGCCACAAGTCCTCCTGAAAATTACCTCATGACCAGAAATTAACACTTACCCCCTGAAGCCCGGCGGAATTTCGTTATCCGGTTCAGAAATATGATTCACACAACGCTGGTTGTTCGTGCCGCTTACCGGGAGCAACCAGGGGTTCTCAAAATTCCGGTCCGGTCCAAAAAACGTCGTCGCTCGCTGAACAAATTCCGTTCCCGTTTTCCCGGTAGCCGCCAAGTATCTTGCGTAACGCCTCACGCCATCCAGCATGGCCTCTGGTGGCACCCCCTCGCGTAATCTGGCCTTCCAGGCACTGAAAGCGGATTTCTTCGGGTTTGCTCCGGCACGCAACGGGTACTCCCGCCAGACCTGTTCGAACACATCCGGATAATCCACTCGTCCCACAGACAGCCCGGTGTTTTCCGGGACTACCCGATCGGCTTCCCGCTGAATGGCGGAATCGGCTTCAGGCTGCTGCAGTTGGTGTGATTGCTCCGGCCTTGGGGTCATCACCTGCTGCACAGCGCCCGAATCGGCTTTCAGCGCATACGCTGAATCGGCTTCCGGTGTCGTGCCTGCTGGCTGACCAGGATTGACGGTCTGAACATCCCCTGCCTGGTTCGTGGCGTTTTTTACGCCATGGACCATAGTGTTTTGATCTTCTTTATCTGTATCTTTATCTGTATCTTTATCTGTCGTGACTCGTCGTGACATGTGCGTGACATTTCGTGACGCGCCGTGACAATCGCCATTTTGTTCCCGCTTTCTTTCCCTCTCTCGCTGCGCCCTCTTGCGCTCTGCCGGAGATTTTGCGGTTTGCGAAATATTGCCGTTGTCCTCTTTAAGCACCTGGCGTTTTTCCCATCCAGTGATTAAATCACCATCAAGTACCCGCCCCTGCATCGTCTGCAAAATTGAATCAATTACCTCTTCTGTCACGTCGAGCGCACTTGCTAAATCTTCTGTCGTGACATCAATGTGACCTCGCGTGACATTTCGTGACGCGCTCACCAGGAGGTGGATATACACTGCCATCACTGTTGCAATTGGCTGCCCTGACACCCTGGCAATTGTTCGCCACTTAGGGTCATTTGGCATGTCATGCCATAATCTGAGCCAAGCGTTAGCCATACTCACCTCTTCTGATACCGAATCTTTTTACTCACGAGTTGCCGGAAGCGATTCGATATGGCTATTGTCAGTCAATGTACTGCCACAGCATTTCCTGCCGGGCCACCACGGTTCATCTGATTGAAACCGGCGATTGCCACTGCGACAAAATCATCAGCGTCTCTCACCAGTCGCTCCCGCGTCTCCACCAGCTCCCGAAAATAAGCTGAACTGTGGCTGCGCATTCTGGCCACCAGCAAAGGTGGCATTGCCTTTTCGATCGCTGGTAACAACGCCTGAATTTTTTCAACTGCATCAGGGGTGTCTTTCTCTACCCAGCGGAAAATTTTCTGGGTATTGCGAGCCAGGGCTTCCGGATGGCTGTCGTCATACAGTTCCGGGAACGTCATTCCCAGCTCGAAATACGCTTTGGTAATTTTCGCAGCCGGTACTTTTTCGCCGTCCGGATGCGCCCAGGCATTCATCGCCATGCGGATGTGTTCATGCTTGATTTTCATGAATCATTCTTTCCTTCGTTCGAGGTGCTATCCTGCTTCTTGTAAAGTTCTGGGTTGTATTTCAATTCACCGTTAGTAATTTCATCCAGTTCCATTGCGCGAAGTTTGGGAATAACTGCTTGCCACCGCACAACAGCCACATGTGAAATTCCAAGAGCCTCAGCTACTAGTCGCTTTTTTTTGAAATAGCGCAGAACATCATCTTTGAACATAAAACTCTCCTGTTATTTCGAGCAGGAGGGTAACAATAGTTACATAGCAATGTCAACCATAGCAACATCACTTGGTAGTAACATTGGTTACATGAAAAACACTATCAGCGAACGTATTCGGAATCGTCGAAAAGACGTTGGATTAACCCAACAGCAGGTTGCGAAAGCAATCGGCATATCTCGTGTATCCGTAACAAAATGGGAAAATGGCTCTTCAAAACCTGACGGTGAGAATTTGCATCTACTGTCAAAATTGCTTTCCAAATCTCCTGAATGGATTCTTTATGGAAAGGACGGTCACGATAAAACCGATGATCTGCGTCTGAATCAGTATCTTTACATTAGTGACAACATCGCCCGGTTGCCCGTTTTAACGTGGGAACAGGCTGGTTATTGGGATATGAGTTGTCCAGTAACCGAGATTCCTGGCATTAAGAATTGGGTTGATGTCATGACAAAAACCGCTGAAAACTCTTTTTTATTGCATGTTGAGGGAGATGCGATGACAAACTCTAACGGCCTCCCAACCATCCCCGATGGATCTACCGTGCTGATCACACCATGCTCAAGTAACATTAGAGAACTGGTGGGAAAAATAATCTTAATCCAATTGGAAGGAACGCCAAACGTAACACTAAAAAAAGTTGCGATTGACGGACCAAACATCTATCTGTTGTCACTGAATCCGCTTTACAAACCCATCGAACTGAATGGTGGTTACACCATTAAAGGTAAAGTTTCACAAATACATCAATACTTAGACTGAGTCAGAACCCGCATTCATTGCGGGTTTTTCACGCTCTCAAATGTACCTTTTGCAACATCGTATTGACTCAAAAGGTAACTCTTGTTACCTTAACGGCATACCAACCCACCCCGCCCCACAGAATGCAGGGCAATACTTCGAGTTACCAGGCAGTGGTCAGGGGTTAAGTAGCCAGCCCGAGGCGTAAGAACATGACGGCAGGGTTCAACTTTAATAACTATGCAGCAGGTTTTTGTTCCGCTACCCCGGCGTTAAGGGGAAATGAGGTCAGCATGGATACTATCGATCTTGGCAACAGCGAATCTCTGGTATGTGGCGTGTTCCCCAACCAGGACGGTACGTTCACCGCGATGACGTATACCAAAAGCAAAACGTTTAAAACCGAAAATGGTGCCCGTCGCTGGCTGGAAAGAAACTCAGGTGAGTGATATGGATTTCGACACAATCATGGAAAAGGCTTACGAAGAATACTTCGAAGACCTTGCCGAAGGCGAAGAAGCTCTCAGCTTCAGTGAGTTTAAACAGGCGCTTTCCAGCTCGGCAAAATCTAACGGCTGATAAGCGAAGTAGCACCGCGAGGAATCAGTATGCAGAAACGAGAACCCGTCATAATCGCGCCAGACTATACCGATGATGAACTTTATGAGTGGATGCGCCAGAAAATTAATGCAGCGCAGGATCTGAAATGGGCTAATGAAGCCAGGGCTAAGCAGGCTGAAAATCTGTCCGCTCTGGAGCAGGATATCACCAATCTGGAAAAAGCAGCGGCATTAAGCATTGCCAGAATGATTACATACCCGCGTTAATAGCTAACCAACGAAGCTAAGGTTGGTAATTAAGGAGTTCTCCACGGGTGAGGTGGAGTGCGTGCGCCGGACACGGGTGAGCATCCGGCACTGACAGTTTACTGAAAGGATATTTCCCTGAAAAGTCAGACCATAACGCGAAAGCGCACGGCGAGGTAGCTGGTTCATAGATAGCCTGTCGTTAAATTTTCGTCGACCGTGCGCTTCCGGTTGTGGCACTCCGCGAAATGGCGCGGCGGTAAGTATGGCGGGGTTATTCCTTCCCCGTTGAGGACACCGGGTTGTCAGGTTGACCATACGCTTAAGTGACAACCCCGCTGCAACGCCCTCTGTTATCAATTTTCTGGTGACGTTTGGCGGTATCAGTTTTACTCCGTGACTGCTCTGCCGCCCTTTTTAAAGTGAATTTTGTGATGCGGTGAATGCGGCTAAGCGCACGCGGAACAGTTAAAACCAAAAACAGTGTTATGGGTGGATTCTCTGTATCCGGCGTTAATTGTTAACTGGTTAACGTCACCTGGAGGCACCAGGCACCGCATCACAAAACTCATTGTTGAGGGCGCGATAATGAAAACGTTATTACCAAACGTTAATACGTCTGAAGGTTGTTTTGAAATTGGTGTCACTATCAGTAATCCTGTATTTACTGAAGATGCCATTAACAAAAGAAAAC
The DNA here is from genome assembly GCF_002965865.1 of Escherichia sp. MOD1-EC6098. NCBI lineage: Bacteria > Pseudomonadati > Pseudomonadota > Gammaproteobacteria > Enterobacterales > Enterobacteriaceae > Escherichia > Escherichia sp. MOD1-EC6098. Next base: position 2,331 of record NZ_PTSN01000019.1, on the reverse strand, counting down.
ACGAACGGGAGTTATTAAATAAAGTATGCATTGTTTCAATGCTGGCCCGTTTACGTCTGATGCCAAAAGGATGTGCACAATGAATCCAGTATTTGCACTTATTCTGACGGTTTTTCTTGTTTCCGGAGAGCCAGTTGATATTGCTGTCAGTGTTCACAGAACAAAGCAGGAATGTATGGCAGCAGCAACCGAACAGAAAATTCCAGGCAACTGTTATCCGGTCGATAAAGTTATTCACCAGGATAATAACGAAATCCCGGCAGGATTTTAAAACAGCACCGTAATAAATATCCAGTTTCATTCTTATATGTCAGCAATGGCAGAGATTTGTTCACCCTTAAATCTGTGATGAGGTTTACCAATAATGAGCACTGATAAAGAAGAATTTGCACTATATTGCGAAGCAAAAAATGACAAAGTAAGAAAACGCCTGGGAATTAAAGGTGGTTTTTACTGGACTACAGCAAAAAAATTATCTGTTGCAATCTCCCGCTGCATTACCGCAATGGATGACAACGATTATGATGAAGACGACTTTAAAAAACCCGTCCGCGTCAATTTGCCCGTTGTTGACGACCTTCCGCCAGAAGGCGTGTTTGATACTGAATTCTGCAACCGCTATGAAAAAGGCGGGAAAGATGGCATCACAATGACATTTATCGGCCCTTCCCCCTCTGTTCAGGACAAACCAGCCAGCACTGACAATACCAACATCAACGGCGAAGACATGACTGAGATTGAGGAGAGCATGCTTCTGCCTGTCTCCGGTCAAGAACTGCCCATTCGTTGGCTTGCTCAACACGGCAGCGAAAAACCAGTAACGCACGTTTCACGCGACGAACTCCAGGCATTACACATTGCACGGGCTGAAGAACTACCGGCTGTTACTGCCCTGGCTATTTCGCATAAAACCAGTCTGCTCGACTCGCTGGAGATTCGCGACCTCCACAAACTGGTTCGTGACACTGACAAAGTTTTCCCTAATCCTGGTAATTCAGACCTGGGACTAATAACTGCTTTTTTCGAAGCATACCTGGACGCTGACTACACTGATCGGGGTCTGCTGACAAAAGAGTGGATGAAAGGAAATCGTGTTTCACGCATCACCCGCACGGCTTCCGGTGCTAATGCTGGCGGTGGGAACAAAACCGATCGCAATCCGAATTTAGTACACACCCTCGACACACTGGATGTGGAGATTGCAGCAGCCACACTTCCGATGGATTTTAATATTTATGAAATTCCGGGCAGCGTTTATCGTCGCGCAAAAGAAGTAGTCCTGAACAAAGAAAGTCCGTTCAAAGAATGGTCCGCAGCACTTCGTGCAACCCCGGGTATTCTGGACTATTCCCGCGCCGCTATTTTTGCACTTATCCGAAGCGCACACCCTGAATTTTATCACTACCCGGGACGCCTTCAGGGGTATATCAACGCCTATTTGACGGAAACTGATCACGAGAACCCCAGCAAGGAAACTCTCACAGCTGCCCGGCATACGCCGGAAAAAGATATCCTGGAAGAAATTAACCGCGAGGTGGTTACTGAGCGTGAAACAGAAGAAGAAAAACCACAACCATCTGACGCAATGGCAGGTGAACAGGCAACAACTGAAACAATGGAACCGGATACAACTGAACATGGCCAGAACGCGCAGTCGCTGGATGCTCAGTCGCAGGTGAGTTCCGCTAACCAAGTAAAAGTCACCGCTGACGAAGTAAACAAAATTATGCAGGCAGCCAATATCAGCCAGCCTGACGCCGATAAGTTACTTGCTGTATCGCGTGGTGAATTTGTTGAGGGGATTAGCGACCCTAATGATCCGAAATGGGTCAAGGGGATCCAGACTCGCGATTCTGTGAACCAGAACCAGCATGAATCGGAACGGAACGACCAAAAAGCGGAACAAAACAGCCCAAATGCGTTACAAAACGAGCCAGAAACGAAACAATCCGAATCAGTAGCGCAACAGGAACCGGAAAAAGTCTGCACCGCCTGCGGTCAGAGCGGTGGCGTCAACTGCCCTGATTGTGGCGCGGTGATGGGCGACGCAACATACCAGGAAACATTCGATGAAGAGAATCAGGTTGAAGTTCAGGAAAATGATCCGGAGGAAATGGAAGGCGCTGAACATCCACACAAGGAGAACCCTGGCGGCAATCAGCATCACGCCAGCGATAATAAAACTGGCGAGACGGCAGATCACTCAATTAAGGTGAACGGTCATCACGAAATCACATCCACCAGCAGGACGTGTGACCATCTAATGATCGACCTTGAAACCATGGGAAAAAATCCTGATGCCCCGATCATCTCAATAGGTGCAATATTTTT
>NZ_PTSN01000018.1:0-97857 GCF_002965865.1 Escherichia sp. MOD1-EC6098 | reverse complement strand
TTTGCCTGGCGGAGATAGCGCGGTGGTCCCACCTGACCCCATGCCGAACTCAGAAGTGAAACGCCGTAGCGCCGATGGTAGTGTGGGGCCTCCCCATGCGAGAGTAGGGAACTGCCAGGCATCAAATTTAGCAGTAAGCCGGTCATAAAACTGGTGGTTGTAAAAGAATTCGGTGGAGCGGTAGTTCAGTCGGTTAGAATACCTGCCTGTCACGCAGGGGGTCGCGGGTTCGAGTCCCGTCCGTTCCGCCACCCTAATTAGGGGCGTAGTTCAATTGGTAGAGCACCGGTCTCCAAAACCGGGTGTTGGGAGTTCGAGTCTCTCCGCCCCTGCCAGAAATCATCCTTAGCGAAAGCTAAGGATTTTTTTTATCTGTAATAAACTCATCCAAAGTAAAACCTTCTTCCGGCATCCTTGCCAGCTATTTTAATTAATACACATCATCCAGAACGTTAATTTTCAATAGATCGCGAATCAACGCGTGTTTATCACTATTTTGCAGCCATATAGCATAGAGAGGACGTGAAAGCGTTGTGCTGTCGACAACAGTATGCAATCCGCCTTTTTTGCGAGCCCAACTTACTGGTAGCCAGGTACAACAATTAAGCATTGCAATCTGTTGCTGTGCCAGTTCGGCAGAACTGGTTGTCAGGATTGGAACTTCATCAGCACCGATTAAACCGGCCTCATGTTGTTGAAAATCTGGCCCCCATTCCAGTCGCAGATAGTTAAGATCTCCTTTTAATTTAGAAGGGGTGCTGGCATAAAGTGCCAAAGTAAAATGCCCCAGCAACTGGCTACTAAACTCGTCCATTTTGGGTGCTTCAGTGGTAATAAGAAGATCAAGCTGACGTTCATGCAGTTGTTTTACCAGTGACTGCCGTTGGGCGATCCGCGCTTCGAACTGCAACCCTGTGTGGGCATCCTGATTTTGATACAAACGTCCCAGCCACTGATTAAGCATACATTCCCACAACGAGGCGCTGGCACCGATGGAGAACTCATTATGTCGTGAGGTATGTGCCACTTCCTTACGTGCGGCCTGCCAGGTACTCATGAGCGTTTCTGCATAAGGCAGGAGCTTTTCTCCTGCAGCGGTCAGACGGATATTATTCCTGTGGCGGGTGAAAAGGTTCACACCCAGTTGATTTTCCAGTTGCCTGATCCGAAAACTCACAGCTGATTGGGTCAGATAGAGCGATTCAGCCGCTCGACCAAAGTGACGTGTTCGGCTAACTTCCAGGAAAGTTTTTAACAATTCCGTATCCACAGTGCTCTCCGCAAAATTATTTGTCGTTATGATTTAAATGTTTTGTTTTACACTCTGTCAAGCGTAACTAATACTCCGCGCCATAACTAGCTCGGTCAAAGAATTAGGAGCGTGCAGGATGGCGGAAAGCTTTACGACGACTAATCGATATTTCGACAATAAACATTATCCACGTGGGTTCTCTCGTCATGGTGATTTCACCATCAAAGAGGCACAACTGCTTGAACGTCATGGTTATGCCTTCAATGAGCTGGATCTCGGTAAACGCGAGCCGGTGACCGAAGAAGAGAAACTCTTCGTAGCAGTATGCCGTGGCGAACGTGAGCCAGTGACAGAAGCAGAACGCGTGTGGTCTAAATATATGACGCGTATCAAGCGTCCAAAACGTTTTCACACTCTTTCCGGCGGTAAACCGCAGGTCGAAGGTGCTGAAGACTACACCGATTCCGACGATTAATAAAAAAGGGCGAAATGCCCTTTTTTTATGCCAGTAGTTTTTGCAAATGGATTAACAAGCGGTCGATAGCTCGATAGCTAACCGCCTCCTGCAGATGCGGGCGTGTGATGGTCTCAGACTGATCAATATCCGCAATGGTTCTTGATACTTTCAGTAACCGCTGCCAGGCACGAATAGATAATCCCAGATGGATCAGCGTTTCTTCCAGCCACTGTGCGTCTTCACTCTCAAGCTTGCAGAATTGTCGTATTTCTGGGCTATCCAGCCAGGCATTCAGTTTATTCTGCCGCTTAAATTGGCGCTCTCTGGCAGCTATTACGCGTTGTTTAACGGTGGCGCTGTTTTCCCCCAGAACTACCGCTTTACTCAGAATACCGGGCGGTGGGAGAGGGATCTCCAGTGAGAGATCAAAGCGGTCGAGAAAGGGACCTGAGAGTCGGTTGAGATAACGTAATGTTTGTTCTGGCGTACAGCGGTTATGGTTCCCCTGATAATGTCCGGTAGGGCTGGGATTCATCGCCGCGACAAGCTGGAAACGTGCCGGATAGGTTATTTTCGCTCGCGTGCGTGAAAGATGGATCTGGCCTGACTCTATGGGCTCCCGCAAGGCATCCAATGTACGCCGTTCAAATTCAGGTAGCTCATCAAGAAAAAGCACGCCGTTATGCGCCAGCGAGATTTCACCAGGCCCGGGAATTGCACCACCGCCAACCATCGCAGTTAACGACGCACTGTGATGTGGTGAACGGAACGGGCGTTGCCGCCACTGTTTTTGTACCGATTCGGCATTTACCAGACTTAATATCGCAGCACTCTCCAGTGCCTCTTCATTACTTAAATCTGGCAACAGACCATTAATACGGCTGGCGAGCATTGTTTTACCCGTTCCCGGCGGCCCAATCAGTAAAAGGTTGTGCCCGCCAGCGGCGGTAATTTCCAGCCCTCGCTTTCCTTGCTCCTGACCGACAACATCACTGAGATCATGTTGTAATACCCAGGATTCCGCATCTGTTGGTTTTGGGCGTTCGAGAGCATGTTTACCTTCCAGAAATGCACAGACCGCTTGTAGATGATCGGCTATCAGGCATCCTTCACCGTTAATTAGCCCTACTTCCGCTTCATTGTCTTTCGCGACGATAATCTTTCTGCCCGACTTAATAGCTTCAGTTGCACTGGAGATTGCGCCGGGAACGCCACGCAAAGCGCCTGTAAGCGCCAGTTCCCCAACTAATTCATATTCATCCAACTTATTGGCTGTAAGCTGTTCAGAGGCAGCCAGCAACGCAATGGCGATAGGTAAATCATATCTTCCACCTTCTTTCGGTAGATCGGCAGGCGCAAGATTTATGGTGATTTTTTTCGACGGATATTCATATCCGCTATTGATAATGGCGCTACGCACGCGATCGCGTGCTTCTTTTACCGTTGTTTCTGGTAAGCCCACCATCGTTAATCCGGGTAGACCTTTACTGATATGTACCTCAACAGTGATCGGCGGAGCGTTTACTCCCAGCGCGGCACGGGTATGAACAATTGACAGTGACATAAGTCCTCCTTAAGTCACCATTATGAACATAAGAGATCGCTGCTGTAGCCTGCTAAATTGTGTTATTTGGCGGTAGATTCCTGTTTATTTATGCAAAGTGATTTGAGTTGTATTAGCGATGGATTAACGCTCGCAAAAATGAGGCGTGCAAGAATTAGTCTTTAAGAAAGGGCAAGAATTATACGGAAATTGAATTTTTTTCATTCACTATTTTTTATATAAAAAAACAATGGTTTTTATAGAAATTATTATATTTGTCATAAAAAGCGACCAAAAAATATCTTGTGCCATTCGCAAAATCTATGGTAACTCTTTAGGTATTCCTTCGAACAAGATGCAAGAAAAGACAAAATGACAGCCCTTCTACGAGTGATTAGCCTGGTCGTGATTAGCGTGGTGGTGATTATTATCCCACCGTGCGGGGCTGCACTTGGACGAGGAAAGGCTTAGAGATCAAGCCTTAACGAACTAAGACCCCCGCACCGAAAGGTCCGGGGGTTTTTTTTGACCTTAAAAACATAACCGAGAAGCAGACAATGAATAACAGCACAAAATTCTGTTTCTCAAGATTCAGGACGGGGAACTAACTATGAATGGCGCACAGTGGGTGGTACATGCGTTGCGGGCACAGGGGGTGAATACCGTTTTTGGTTATCCGGGTGGCGCAATTATGCCGGTTTATGATGCATTGTATGACGGCGGCGTGGAGCACTTGTTGTGCCGACATGAGCAAGGGGCGGCAATGGCAGCTATCGGCTATGCTCGTGCTACCGGCAAAACCGGTGTATGCATTGCCACGTCTGGCCCTGGTGCAACCAATCTGATCACCGGACTGGCGGATGCGCTGTTAGATTCTGTTCCGGTTGTTGCCATCACCGGTCAGGTGTCCGCACCGTTTATCGGCACCGACGCATTTCAGGAAGTGGATGTACTGGGATTGTCGTTAGCCTGTACCAAACACAGCTTCCTGGTGCAGTCGCTGGAAGAATTACCACGCATCATGGCGGAAGCGTTTGATGTCGCCAGCTCAGGTCGTCCCGGCCCGGTTCTGGTTGATATCCCAAAAGATATTCAGTTAGCCAGTGGCGATCTGGAACCGTGGTTCACCACCGTTGAAAACGGAGTGACTTTTCCACATGCAGAAGTTGAGCAAGCGCGACAGATGCTGACTAAAGCGCAAAAGCCGATGTTGTATGTCGGCGGCGGTGTCGGTATGGCGCAGGCTGTTCCTGCTCTGCGTGAGTTTCTCACGACCACAAAAATGCCTGTCACCTGTACGTTGAAAGGGCTGGGCGCAGTCGAGACGGATTATCCGTACTATCTGGGAATGTTGGGGATGCACGGCACCAAAGCGGCGAACTTCGCGGTACAGGAGTGTGATCTGCTGATCGCCGTGGGTGCACGTTTTGATGACCGGGTTACCGGCAAACTGAATACCTTCGCACCACATGCCTGCGTGATCCATATGGATATCGACCCAGCAGAAATGAACAAACTGCGTCAGGCGCATGTGGCATTACAGGGCGATTTGAATGCTTTGTTACCGGCATTACAGCAGTCGTTAAATATCAATGGCTGGCAGCAATATTGCGCACAACTGCGTGATGAACATGCCTGGCGCTACGATCACCCCGGAGAGGCTATCTACGCGCCGTTGTTGTTAAAACAACTGTCGGATCGTAAGGCTGCGGATTGTGTTGTGACCACGGATGTGGGACAGCATCAGATGTGGGCCGCGCAGCACATTGCCCATACTCGTCCGGAAAATTTCATCACATCCAGTGGGTTAGGCACCATGGGTTTCGGTTTACCAGCGGCGGTTGGCGCGCAAGTCGCGCGACCGAACGATACCGTTGTTTGTATCTCCGGTGACGGTTCTTTCATGATGAATGTGCAAGAGTTGGGCACCGTAAAACGCAAGCAATTACCGTTGAAAATCGTCTTACTCGATAACCAACGGTTAGGGATGGTTCGACAATGGCAGCAACTGTTTTTCCAGGAAAGATACAGCGAAACCACCCTTACCGATAACCCCGATTTCCTCATGTTAGCCAGAGCCTTCGGTATCCCTGGCCAACACATCACCCGTAAAGACCAGGTTGAAGCGGCACTCGACACCATGCTGAACAGTGATGGGCCATACCTGCTTCATGTCTCAATCGACGAACTTGAGAACGTCTGGCCACTGGTGCCGCCTGGTGCCAGTAATTCAGAAATGTTGGAGAAATTATCATGATGCAACATCAGGTTAATGTATCGGCTCGCTTCAATCCGGAAACCTTAGAACGTGTTTTACGCGTGGTGCGCCATCGTGGTTTCCATGTTTGCTCAATGAATATGGCCGCCGCCAGTGATGCACAAAATATAAATATCGAATTGACCGTTGCCAGCCCACGGTCGGTCGACTTACTGTTTAGTCAGTTAAATAAACTGGTGGACGTCGCACACGTTGCCATCTGCCAGAGCACAACAACATCACAACAAATCCGCGCCTGAGCGCAAAAGGAATATAAAAATGACCACGAAGAAAGCTGATTACATTTGGTTCAATGGGGAGATGGTTCGCTGGGAAGACGCGAAGGTGCATGTAATGTCGCACGCGCTGCACTATGGCACCTCGGTTTTTGAAGGTATCCGTTGCTACGACTCACATAAAGGACCGGTTGTATTCCGTCATCGTGAGCATATGCAGCGTCTGCATGACTCCGCAAAAATCTATCGCTTCCCGGTTTCACAGAGTATTGATGAGCTGATGGAAGCCTGCCGCGACGTAATCCGCAAAAATAATCTCACCAGTGCCTATATCCGTCCGCTGATTTTTGTCGGTGACGTTGGCATGGGCGTAAACCCGCCAGCGGGATACTCCACCGACGTGATTATCGCCGCTTTCCCGTGGGGAGCGTATCTGGGCGCAGAAGCGCTGGAGCAGGGGATTGATGCGATGGTTTCCTCCTGGAACCGCGCAGCACCAAACACCATCCCAACTGCGGCGAAAGCGGGTGGTAATTACCTCTCTTCCCTGCTGGTGGGTAGCGAAGCGCGCCGCCATGGCTATCAGGAAGGTATCGCGCTGGATGTGAATGGTTACATCTCTGAAGGTGCAGGCGAAAACCTGTTTGAAGTGAAAGAGGGCGTGCTGTTCACCCCGCCGTTTACCTCATCCGCATTACCGGGCATTACCCGTGACGCCATCATCAAACTGGCGAAAGAGCTGGGAATTGAAGTGCGTGAGCAAGTTCTGTCGCGCGAATCACTCTATCTGGCAGATGAAGTCTTTATGTCCGGTACTGCGGCTGAAATCACGCCAGTGCGCAGTGTAGACGGTATTCAGGTAGGCGAAGGTCGTTGTGGCCCGGTTACCAAACGTATTCAGCAAGCCTTCTTTGGCCTCTTCACCGGCGAAACCGAAGATAAATGGGGCTGGTTGGATCAAGTTAATCAATAAATACAAAAATGGGATGGCACGCACCGTCCCATTTATGAGACAGACACTGGGAGTAAATAAAGTATGCCTAAGTACCGTTCCGCCACCACCACTCATGGCCGTAATATGGCGGGGGCTCGTGCGCTGTGGCGCGCCACCGGAATGACCGACGCCGATTTTGGCAAACCGATTATCGCGGTTGTGAACTCGTTCACCCAATTTGTACCGGGCCACGTCCATCTGCGCGATCTCGGTAAACTGGTCGCTGAACAAATTGAAGCGGCTGGCGGTGTTGCCAAAGAGTTCAACACCATTGCGGTGGATGATGGGATCGCCATGGGCCACGGGGGCATGCTTTATTCACTGCCATCTCGCGAACTGATCGCTGATTCCGTTGAGTATATGGTGAACGCCCACTGCGCCGACGCGATGGTCTGTATCTCCAACTGCGACAAAATCACCCCAGGGATGCTGATGGCCTCCCTACGCCTGAATATTCCGGTGATCTTTGTTTCCGGTGGTCCGATGGAGGCCGGAAAAACCAAACTGTCCGATCAGATCATCAAACTTGATCTGGTTGATGCGATGATCCAGGGGGCAGATCCGAAAGTCTCTGACTCCCAGAGCGATCAGGTTGAGCGTTCAGCCTGCCCAACTTGCGGCTCCTGCTCCGGGATGTTCACCGCCAACTCGATGAACTGCCTGACCGAAGCGCTGGGCTTGTCGCAGCCGGGTAACGGCTCACTGCTGGCAACCCACGCTGACCGTAAGCAATTGTTCCTTAACGCCGGTAAACGCATTGTCGAGCTGACCAAACGTTACTACGAGCAAAACGATGAAAGCGCCCTGCCGCGTAATATTGCCAGCAAAGCGGCATTTGAAAACGCCATGACGCTGGATATCGCGATGGGCGGTTCCACTAACACCGTTCTCCATCTGCTGGCAGCGGCGCAGGAAGCAGAAATCGATTTCACGATGAGTGATATCGATAAACTTTCACGCAAAGTCCCGCAGTTGTGCAAAGTTGCGCCGAGCACTCAGAAATACCATATGGAAGATGTTCACCGTGCTGGTGGCGTTATCGGTATCCTCGGGGAACTGGATCGCGCGGGATTACTGAATCGCAATGTGAAAAACGTGCTCGGTCTGACGTTGCCGCAAACGCTGGAACACTACGACGTCATGTTGACCCAGGATGATGCGGTAAAAAATATGTTTCGTGCAGGCCCGGCGGGTATCCGTACCACCCAGGCGTTCTCGCAGGATTGCCGTTGGGACTCCCTCGATGACGACCGTGCTAACGGTTGTATCCGCTCACTGGAACACGCCTACAGCCAGGACGGTGGTCTGGCTGTACTTTACGGTAACTTCGCGGAAAACGGCTGTATTGTTAAAACCGCGGGCGTCGATGACAGCATCCTGAAATTTACCGGTCCGGCGAAAGTGTATGAAAGTCAGGACGACGCGGTAGAAGCGATCCTCGGTGGCAAAGTTGTGGCAGGCGACGTAGTCGTGATCCGCTACGAAGGGCCGAAAGGCGGTCCGGGGATGCAAGAAATGCTCTACCCAACCAGCTTCCTGAAATCGATGGGCCTCGGTAAAGCCTGTGCACTGATCACCGACGGTCGCTTCTCTGGCGGCACCTCTGGCCTTTCCATCGGTCACGTCTCACCGGAAGCGGCAAGTGGCGGCAGCATTGGCCTGATTGAAGACGGTGACCTGATCGCCATCGACATTCCGAACCGCAGCATTCAGTTACAAGTAAGTGATGCAGAACTGGCGGCACGTCGTGAAGCGCAGGAAGCCCGTGGTGATAAAGCCTGGACGCCGAAAAACCGTGAACGTCAGGTCTCCTTTGCTCTGCGCGCTTACGCCAGCCTGGCGACCAGTGCCGACAAAGGTGCGGTACGCGATAAATCGAAACTGGGGGGTTAATAATGGCAGACTCACTACCCCTGTCTGGCGCACCGGAAGGCGCTGAGTATTTACGGGCGGTGCTACGCGCGCCGGTCTATGAAGCGGCGCAGGTCACGCCGCTGCAGAAAATGGAAAAACTCTCGTCGCGTCTTGATAACGTCATTCTGGTAAAGCGCGAAGACCGCCAGCCAGTGCACAGCTTTAAGCTGCGCGGCGCATACGCCATGATGGCGGGCCTGACGGAAGAACAGAAAGCGCACGGCGTGATCACTGCTTCTGCGGGTAACCACGCGCAGGGCGTTGCGTTCTCCTCCGCACGATTAGGCGTGAAGGCGCTAATCGTCATGCCAACCGCCACCGCTGATATCAAAGTTGATGCGGTACGCGGCTTCGGCGGCGAAGTGTTGCTTCACGGTGCGAACTTCGATGAAGCAAAAGCCAAAGCGATTGAACTGTCGCAGCAGCAGGGCTTCACCTGGGTTCCGCCATTTGATCATCCGATGGTGATTGCCGGACAGGGCACGCTGGCGCTGGAATTGCTCCAGCAGGACGCCCATCTTGATCGCGTATTTGTGCCGGTCGGCGGCGGCGGTCTGGCGGCGGGTGTGGCGGTGCTGATCAAACAACTGATGCCGCAAATCAAAGTGATAGCCGTGGAAGCGGAAGATTCAGCCTGCCTGAAAGCGGCGCTGGATGCAGGTCATCCTGTTGACCTGCCGCGCGTAGGTTTGTTTGCTGAGGGGGTCGCGGTCAAGCGCATTGGTGACGAAACGTTCCGTCTGTGTCAGGAGTATCTCGACGACATCATCACCGTTGATAGCGATGCCATCTGTGCGGCGATGAAAGACCTGTTCGAAGATGTGCGCGCGGTGGCGGAGCCGTCTGGCGCGTTGGCGCTGGCGGGAATGAAAAAATATATCGCCCAGCACAACATTCGTGGTGAGCGCCTGGCGCATGTGCTCTCGGGAGCTAACGTCAATTTCCACGGCCTGCGCTACGTCTCGGAACGTTGCGAACTGGGTGAACAGCGCGAAGCATTGCTGGCGGTGACCATTCCGGAAGAAAAAGGCAGTTTCCTTAAATTTTGCCAGCTACTCGGTGGGCGCTCGGTCACAGAGTTCAACTATCGCTTTGCAGATGCCAAAAATGCCTGCATTTTTGTCGGCGTGCGCTTAAGCCGCGGCCTTGAGGAGCGCAAAGAAATTTTGCAGATGCTCAACGAAGGCGGCTACAGCGTGGTTGATCTCTCCGATGACGAAATGGCGAAGCTACATGTGCGCTATATGGTCGGCGGGCGTCCATCGCATCCGTTGCAGGAACGCCTCTACAGCTTCGAATTCCCGGAATCACCGGGCGCGCTGCTGCGCTTTCTTAACACGCTGGGTACGCACTGGAATATCTCTTTGTTCCACTATCGCAGTCATGGCACCGACTACGGGCGCGTACTGGCGGCGTTCGAACTTGGCGACCATGAACCGGATTTCGAAACCCGGCTGAATGAGCTGGGCTACGATTGTCACGACGAAACCAATAACCCGGCGTTCAGGTTCTTTTTGGCGGGTTAGGGAAAAATGCCTGATGGCGCTTCGCTTATCAGGCCTACCCACGCGTCAACGTTATTTGTGGTTGGGTAAAATCTTCCAGAACGCCTCAATCAGCGGCTCATGTAGCCGCTTTTTTTGTGCGCAAACGCCCAGTTCAAACGGTGTTTTCTCATCGCTGCGATCAAGAATCATCACACGGTTGCGTACAGGTTCAGGACTATTATCCAACACAACTTCCGGTAACAATGCCACGCCACAGCCTAGCGCCACCATCGATACCATCGCTTCATGCCCGCCGACCGTGGCGTAAATCATCGGGTTGCTGATTTTATTGCGTCGGAACCACAGTTCAATGCGGCGGCGCACTGGTCCCTGATCGGCCATGATAAACGGCACCGTCGACCAGTCCGGCTTCTCTACCGATACCTGATTACGAACCGGGCAGGGCAGCGCAGGTGCGATCAGCACTACCGCCAGATTCTCCAGCATCGAAAATGCCACTGCACCGGGTAACGTCTCTGGCTTACCGGCAATCGCCAAATCCGCTTCGCCGGTGACAACTTTTTCCATCGCATCCGCCGCATCACCGGTGGTGAGCTTGATCTCCACCGACGGGTGTTCCGCGCGGAAGCGATCAAGAATCGGCGGAAGATGGCTGTAAGCAGCGGTCACCGAGCAGAAAATATGTAACTCGCCAGAGAGCGACGGCCCTTGCTGGTCGATGGTGTGGCGCAGTTGCTGATATTGCAACAGCGTTTGCTGGGCGAAAACACGCAGCTCTTCGCCCGCTTCGGTCAGCGTTACCGTCCGGTTATCGCGTATAAATAGCGGTTGGCCGAGATCTTCTTCCAGGCGCTGAATCTGCCGTGAAAGTGTCGATGGGCTGACGTGCATCGCCCGCGCGCTGCGCCCAAAATGACGGCTTTCCGCCAGATGTAGAAACATTTTCAGATCGCGTAAATCCACAGGCACAGCCCTCGATTTTGACGTTGCAGAAATTGCAATATGACGTTGTGAATATATCAATTTCCGCAATAAGTTTCCTGACATATAGTGAATTTAATCTCGCAAACGCGAACCGAACAATAAGAAGCACAACATCATGAGGAATCACCATGGCTAACTACTTCAATACACTGAATCTGCGCCAGCAACTGGCGCAGTTGGGTAAATGTCGCTTTATGGGCCGCGAAGAATTCGCTGACGGCGCGAGCTACCTTCAGGGTAAAAAAGTGGTCATCGTCGGTTGTGGTGCACAGGGCCTGAACCAGGGCCTGAACATGCGTGATTCTGGTCTGGACATCTCTTATGCCCTGCGTAAAGAGGCGATCGCTGAGAAACGCGCTTCCTGGCGTAAAGCGACCGAAAACGGTTTTAAAGTCGGCACTTACGAAGAGCTGATCCCGCAGGCGGATTTGGTGGTTAACCTGACGCCGGATAAGCAGCACTCCGACGTAGTGCGTTCTGTTCAGCCGCTGATGAAAGACGGTGCGGCGCTGGGTTACTCCCACGGCTTCAACATCGTAGAAGTGGGTGAGCAGATCCGTAAAGACATCACTGTGGTGATGGTTGCACCGAAATGCCCGGGCACTGAAGTGCGTGAAGAGTACAAACGTGGGTTTGGCGTACCGACGCTGATTGCCGTTCACCCGGAAAACGATCCGAAAGGCGAAGGTATGGCGATTGCCAAAGCCTGGGCTGCGGCTACCGGTGGTCACCGTGCGGGCGTGCTGGAATCCTCCTTCGTTGCGGAAGTGAAATCTGACCTGATGGGCGAACAAACCATACTGTGCGGTATGTTGCAGGCTGGTTCTCTGCTGTGCTTCGACAAGCTGGTGGAAGAAGGCACCGACCCGGCATATGCAGAAAAACTGATTCAGTTCGGTTGGGAAACCATCACCGAAGCTCTGAAGCAGGGTGGCATCACCCTGATGATGGACAGGCTCTCTAACCCGGCAAAACTGCGTGCTTATGCGCTCTCTGAACAACTGAAAGAGATCATGGCACCGCTGTTCCAGAAACATATGGACGACATCATCTCCGGCGAATTCTCCTCCGGCATGATGGCTGACTGGGCCAATGATGATAAGAAACTGCTGACCTGGCGTGAAGAGACCGGCAAAACCGCGTTCGAAACCGCGCCGCAGTTTGAAGGCAAAATCGGTGAGCAGGAGTACTTCGATAAAGGCGTACTGATGATCGCGATGGTAAAAGCAGGCGTTGAACTGGCGTTCGAAACCATGGTTGATTCCGGCATCATTGAAGAGTCGGCTTACTACGAATCACTGCACGAACTGCCGCTGATTGCCAACACCATCGCCCGTAAGCGTCTGTACGAAATGAACGTCGTTATCTCTGATACCGCCGAGTATGGTAACTACTTGTTCTCTTACGCCTGCGTGCCGCTGCTGAAACCGTTTATGGCAGAGCTGCAACCGGGCGACCTGGGTAAAGCTATTCCGGAAGGTGCCGTTGATAACGCGCAACTGCGTGATGTGAATGAAGCCATTCGCAGCCATGCTATCGAGCAGGTAGGTAAGAAACTGCGTGGCTATATGACGGATATGAAACGTATTGCGGTTGCAGGCTAAGCGGCTACATACGGTGCCGGATGGCGGCGTAAACGCCTTATCCGGCCTACAAAAAGTGCACGTTCTGTAGGCCTGATAAGCGCAGCGCCATCAGGCAAAAACCCGGTGTTCAAATGCACCGGTTTTTTTGTTAGTTACGGTACAGCACCTTAATGATGTGATAGCCGAACTGGGTGTGCAGCGGGCCGGTTGGCTCCAGTACCGGACAAGAGAAAACCACTTTATCGAATGCCGGAACCATCTGACCCTGGCGGAACTCACCTAAATCACCGCCGCGTTTGCCTGACGGGCAAATGGAGTGCTTCTTCGCCAGCTTGCCGAAATCAGCGCCGTTCTTAATCTGTTCCAGAAGTTCCAGAGCCAGTTTCTCTTCTTTTACAAGGACATGCAGTGCTGCTGCCGTTTTTGCCATGATCGTGCCTTGAGTGGTATGGATGAGGCTGGCTATACTACCACGCTGTTATTTTCCCCTCCCGACTTTCATTGAGCGATTTTTCTATGCGTCTAAACCCCGGCCAACAACAAGCTGTCGAATTCGTTACCGGCCCCTGCCTGGTGCTGGCGGGCGCGGGTTCCGGTAAAACTCGTGTTATCACCAATAAAATCGCCCATCTGATCCGCGGTTGCGGTTACCAGGCGCGACATATTGCAGCGGTGACCTTTACCAATAAGGCGGCACGCGAGATGAAAGAGCGTGTTGGGCAGACGCTGGGGCGCAAAGAGGCGCGTGGGTTGATGATCTCCACCTTCCATACATTAGGGCTGGATATCATCAAGCGCGAATATGCGGCGCTGGGAATGAAAGCGAACTTTTCGCTGTTTGACGATACCGATCAGATGGCGTTGCTCAAAGAGCTGACCGAGGGTCTGATTGAAGATGACAAAGTTCTCCTGCAACAGTTGATTTCGACCATCTCTAACTGGAAGAACGATCTGAAAACTCCGGCGCAGGCGGCGGCAGAGGCAAAGGGCGAGCGGGATCGTATTTTTGCCCATTGTTATGGACTGTATGATGCGCACCTGAAAGCGTGCAACGTTCTCGACTTCGATGACCTGATTTTGCTGCCAACGTTGTTGTTGCAACGCAATGAAGAAGTACGCGAACGCTGGCAGAACAAAATTCGCTACCTGCTGGTGGATGAGTATCAGGACACCAACACCAGCCAGTATGAACTGGTGAAACTGCTGGTGGGTAGCCGCGCGCGCTTTACCGTGGTGGGCGATGACGATCAGTCAATCTACTCATGGCGTGGTGCCCGTCCGCAAAATCTGGTGCTGTTGAGCCAGGATTTCCCGGCGTTGAAGGTGATTAAGCTGGAGCAGAACTACCGCTCTTCCGGACGTATTCTGAAAGCGGCCAACATCCTTATCGCTAATAACCCGCACGTCTTTGAAAAGCGCCTGTTCTCCGAACTGGGCTACGGCGCGGAGCTAAAAGTATTAAGCGCGAATAATGAAGAACATGAAGCCGAGCGCGTTACTGGCGAGCTGATTGCGCATCACTTCGTCAATAAAACACAGTACAAAGATTACGCCATTCTCTATCGCGGTAATCATCAGTCGCGAGTGTTTGAAAAATTCCTGATGCAAAACCGCATCCCGTACAAAATTTCCGGCGGTACTTCATTCTTCTCCCGCCCGGAAATCAAGGATTTGCTGGCTTATCTGCGTGTGCTGACTAACCCGGACGATGACAGTGCGTTCCTGCGTATCGTCAACACGCCGAAACGAGAGATTGGCCCGGCAACGCTGAAAAAGCTGGGCGAGTGGGCGATGACCCGCAATAAAAGTATGTTTACCGCCAGTTTTGATATGGGATTGAGTCAAACACTGAGTGGGCGTGGTTATGAAGCGTTGACTCGCTTTACTCATTGGCTGGCGGAAATCCAGCGTCTGGCGGAGCGGGAGCCGATTGCTGCGGTGCGCGATCTGATCCACGGCATGGATTATGAATCCTGGCTGTACGAAACATCGCCCAGCCCGAAAGCCGCCGAAATGCGCATGAAGAACGTCAACCAACTGTTTAGCTGGATGACGGAGATGCTGGAAGGCAGCGAACTGGATGAGCCGATGACGTTAACCCAGGTGGTGACGCGCTTTACTCTGCGCGACATGATGGAGCGAGGTGAAAGCGAGGAAGAACTGGATCAGGTGCAACTGATGACTCTCCACGCATCGAAAGGGCTGGAGTTTCCCTATGTTTTCATGGTCGGTATGGAAGAAGGATTTTTACCGCACCAGAGCAGCATCGATGAAGACAATATTGATGAGGAGCGGCGGCTGGCCTATGTAGGGATCACCCGCGCCCAGAAGGAATTGACCTTTACGCTGTGTAAAGAGCGTCGTCAGTACGGTGAACTGGTGCGCCCGGAGCCGAGTCGCTTCCTGTTAGAGTTACCGCAGGATGATCTGATTTGGGAGCAGGAGCGCAAAGTGGTCAGCGCGGAAGAACGGATGCAGAAAGGGCAAAGCCATCTGGCAAATCTGAAAGCGATGATGGCAGCAAAACGAGGGAAATAGTTAAGGGGCACGGAATTATCGCCGGACAGGATGCGTTAGCATCGCATCCGGCACATTACTCGTTAATATACTTCCAGCGGCCAATGAACATAACTCTGCCATTGGCTTTCTTGCTCGATAATCTCTTTACCCAGCGGATGTTGGGCTAACCACCCTTGCGGCAGCGTCAAGGTCAACTGTTCATGGCTGGCCTGTAATTGAATCTTCGGCACTAAATCGTCACGGCGACGGCTGGCAAAAATGATGGCCAGGCGCAGTAAACGACAGAGTTGTTCCGCAACGCGCGGCGGGACGGCATTTTGTTGATGCAGCGATGAGAGATCGACCGGATTAGTTTGGTTGAGCAACAGCGTCGCCAGCAGTTTTTTCTGCGCGGGAGTAAAACCGGGAAGATCCAGGTTTCGCACCAGATAAGCAGCATGTTGCGGCGCTTGTTTGAAATCAACGCTCAGGCCAATTTCATGAAGTTGACAGGCACTGATTAGCAAATCGCGGCTAATTGCTTCAAGATGCCATGCATTTTCCACCTGATCGAAGAAGTTAGCCGCAACGCTGGCTACGCGCTGTGCCTGATCAATATCGATCATAAAGCGGCGCTGAATATTACGCAGCGTACGGCTGCGAATATCCTGCTCGACGGCCAGATGTAACATGCCGTAAACCAGGCCTTCACGCAGTGCGCCGCCAGCCAGCGTCATACACTGAATATTCAGTTCGGTAAAAATGGCTATCAGGATCGCCAGACCACTCGGGAATACTAACGCGCGTTCCAGCGTCAGCCCGTCGATCTCCAGCTCCTCCAGCCGACCGCAATGAATGGCGCGCTGTTTCAGTTGTTGCAACTTTTCCAGGGTAATGCGTTCATCCATTCCCTGCGCCATCATGATTTCTTGCAAGGCCTGCACGGTTCCGGAAGCGCCAACGCACACTTTCCAGCCGTGATAACGCAATTCATCGGCAACCGGACGTAACACTTCGCGTGCCGCTTTTTCTGCGGCATCAAAATTTTCCTGCCCCAGATTACGATCGGCAAAATAGCGTTCCAGCCAGGTGACGCAGCCCATCGACAGACTGAACAGAGAGGTGGTTTGTGCACCCGTGCCGGTTACCAGTTCAGTACTGGCTCCCCCGATATCCACCACCAGGCGCTGATCGGCTCCACCGGTAGTGTGAGCAACGCCCTGATAAATCAGACGAGCTTCCTCTTCACCGCTGATCACCTGCACCGGACAACCAAGAATTTCCTGCGCTTTGGCAATAAAATCACCAGCGTTGACAGCAAGACGTAACGTCGCCGTAGCAACAACGCGAATTTGCGAAGGAGGGATATCTTGCAGACGTTCAGCAAACAGGCGCAGGCATTGCCAGCCGCGCTCCATTGCTTCATTAGACAGGGCATTTTCGCTGTTCAGACCAGCAGCCAGACGTACTTTGCGTTTAATTCGCGTCAGCGTCTGGATACTACCAGCCACCTCGCGCACAACCAGCATATGAAAACTATTCGAACCGAGATCAATGGCTGCATAAAGCGACGAGGTGGAACTCATACTCTTCATCCTTCAATCTGTCTCTGCGTTGGCTGTGTTCTTTCACCCGAATCACTTACTACAGTAAGCTCATCGGGATTCATTCTCTTGCCATCTTGATGCAGTTTGAATGATTTTGAGTATGACATTATTTATTTAACCTGAACGACGACGATTACGTGGAGCGCCTGTACGACGCGGACCGTTGCCTGTGCGCGGGCGCGTCAAGCGTAGCGGTTTTGGCAGATCGGTCATCAATGCATCCGGATTGTATTTGCTTACCGGAATAGAATGACCAATATAGGTCTCAATGGCAGGCAAATTCAATGCATACTCTTCACACGCCAGGCTGATGGAATGACCACTTGCACCAGCGCGGCCAGTACGGCCGATACGGTGAACGTAATCTTCACAGTCATCGGGTAAATCGTAGTTAAAGACGTGGGTTACGGCCGGAATATGCAAACCACGTGCGGCTACGTCGGTAGCAACCAGAATATCCAGATCGCCACGGGTAAATTCATCAAGAATACGCAGACGTTTTTTCTGCGCCACATCGCCCGTCAACAGCCCGACACGATGACCATCTGCCGCCAGGTGACCCCAGATCTCTTCGCAACGATGTTTGGTGTTGGCGAAAATAATCGCTCTGTCTGGCCACTCTTCTTCGATCAGCGTTTGCAGCAAACGCATTTTTTCTTCGTTAGAAGGGTAGAAAAGCTCTTCTTTAATGCGGTGGCCCGTTTTCTGTTCCGGTTCCACTTCGATGTATTCGGCGTTATTCATCTGCTCGAACGCCAGTTCACGTACCCGGTACGAAAGCGTGGCGGAGAACAGCATGTTGAGGCGCTGATTTGCTGGCGGCATACGGCGAAACAGCCAGCGAATATCTTTAATAAAGCCCAGATCGTACATACGATCGGCTTCGTCCAGCACCACGACCTGAATAGCGCCAAGGTTAATGTGATTCTGTTTGGCGTAGTCGATTAAACGACCCGTGGTGCCAATCAGGATGTCAACGCCGCTTTCCAGCACTTTTAGCTGTTTGTCGTAGCCGTCGCCGCCATAAGCCAGGCCCAGCTTCAGACCGGTAGCTTGCGCCAGCGGCTCCGCGTCGGCGTGGATCTGCACGGCAAGTTCACGCGTCGGTGCCATAATTAAGGCACGTGGCTGGTTCACCTTGCGATCGGCAATGGTGGGATGAGAGAGAAGGTAATGAAACGTTGACGTCAGGAACGCCATCGTTTTCCCAGTACCGGTTTGCGCCTGCCCGGCTACGTCACGACCTTCCAGCGTTAGCGGAAGGGCCAGTGCCTGAATGGGCGTACAGTTATGAAACCCTTTTTTTTCAAGGGCTTCTACAACTTTCGGATGCAGGGCGAAGTCGGAAAACTTCTGTTCTGTTAAATGTGTTTTGCTCATAGTGTGATAGAATATCAGCTTACTATTGCTTTACGAAAGCGTATCCGGTGAAATAAAGTCAACCTTTAGTTGGTTAATGTTACACCAACAACGAAACCAACACGCCAGGCTTATTCCTGTGGAGTTATATATGAGCGATAAAATTATTCACCTGACTGACGACAGTTTTGATACGGATGTACTCAAAGCGGACGGGGCGATCCTCGTCGATTTCTGGGCAGAGTGGTGCGGTCCGTGCAAAATGATCGCCCCGATTCTGGATGAAATCGCTGACGAATATCAGGGTAAACTGACCGTTGCAAAACTGAACATCGATCAAAACCCTGGCACTGCGCCGAAATATGGCATCCGTGGTATCCCGACTCTGTTGCTGTTCAAAAACGGTGAAGTCGCGGCAACCAAAGTGGGTGCACTGTCCAAAGGTCAGTTGAAAGAGTTCCTCGACGCCAACCTGGCATAAGGGAACGTCATGTTCGGGTGCCCCGTCGCTAAAAACTGGACGCCCGGCGTGAGCCATGCTAACTTAATGTTGACTTCGTATTAAACTTACCTTATTAAGTTTGAATCTTGTAATATCCAACGCTTCCCGTTTTTATCTAATGCGAAGTGAACAGATTTCTGGTTTGTCACTCAATCCGTCTTGTCGTTTCAGTTCTGCGTACTCTCCTGTGACCAGACAGCGAAAAGACATGAGTCGATGACCGTAAACAGGCATGGATGATCCTGCCATACCATTCACAACATTAAGTTCGAGATTTACCCCAAGTTTAAGAACTCACACCACTATGAATCTTACCGAATTAAAGAATACGCCGGTTTCTGAGCTGATCACTCTCGGCGAAAATATGGGGCTGGAAAATCTGGCCCGTATGCGTAAGCAGGACATTATTTTTGCCATCCTGAAGCAGCACGCAAAGAGTGGCGAAGATATCTTTGGTGATGGCGTACTGGAGATATTGCAGGATGGATTTGGTTTCCTCCGTTCCGCAGACAGCTCCTACCTCGCCGGTCCTGATGACATCTACGTTTCTCCCAGCCAAATCCGCCGTTTCAACCTCCGCACTGGTGATACCATCTCTGGTAAGATTCGCCCGCCGAAAGAAGGTGAACGCTATTTTGCGCTGCTGAAAGTTAATGAAGTTAACTTCGACAAACCTGAAAACGCTCGCAACAAAATCCTCTTTGAGAACTTAACCCCGCTGCACGCAAACTCTCGTCTGCGTATGGAACGTGGTAACGGTTCTACTGAAGATTTGACCGCACGCGTGCTGGATCTGGCTTCACCAATCGGGCGTGGCCAACGTGGTCTGATTGTGGCACCGCCGAAAGCGGGTAAAACCATGCTGCTGCAGAACATCGCCCAGAGCATTGCTTACAACCACCCAGACTGTGTGCTGATGGTTCTGCTGATCGACGAACGTCCGGAAGAAGTAACCGAGATGCAGCGTCTGGTTAAAGGTGAAGTTGTCGCTTCTACCTTCGACGAACCGGCATCTCGCCACGTTCAGGTTGCGGAAATGGTGATCGAGAAGGCAAAACGCCTGGTTGAGCACAAGAAAGACGTTATCATTCTGCTCGACTCCATCACCCGTCTGGCGCGCGCCTACAACACTGTTGTTCCTGCGTCTGGTAAAGTGCTGACCGGTGGTGTGGATGCTAACGCACTGCACCGTCCGAAACGCTTCTTCGGTGCGGCGCGTAACGTAGAAGAGGGCGGCAGCCTGACCATCATCGCGACGGCGTTGATCGACACCGGTTCCAAAATGGACGAAGTTATCTACGAAGAGTTTAAAGGTACAGGTAACATGGAACTGCACCTTTCTCGTAAGATCGCAGAAAAACGCGTCTTCCCGGCTATCGACTACAACCGTTCCGGTACGCGTAAAGAAGAGTTGCTCACCACTCAGGAAGAGCTACAGAAAATGTGGATCCTGCGCAAAATCATTCACCCGATGGGCGAAATCGATGCAATGGAATTCCTCATTAATAAACTGGCAATGACCAAGACCAATGACGATTTCTTCGATATGATGAAACGTTCATAAATTTGTCTTATGCCAAAAACGCCACGTGTTTACGTGGCGTTTTGCTTTTATATCTGTAATCTTAGCGGCATGCCTGTGATAGTGGGAAAATTCCTGGTTATTGCGGGTATTTTATACAATTTTTATGGTGAATGATTAATTTTTGCACAGGGCTGATAGGTTCAGAAAGGAGTTTCCCTTCTGAATAAAGGTCTTCGTGGGTATACTTCTGCTAATAATTTTCTCTGAGAGCATGCATTGTGAATTTACTGACAGTGAGTACTGATCTCATCAGTATTTTTTTATTCACGACACTGTTTCTGTTTTTTGCCCGTAAGGTGGCAAAAAAAGTCGGTTTAGTGGATAAACCTAACTTCCGCAAACGTCACCAGGGATTGATACCGCTCGTTGGGGGTATTTCAGTTTTCGCAGGGATTTGCTTTACGTTCGGAATTGTTGATTACTACATTCCGCATGCAGCTCTCTACCTCGCCTGTGCGGGCGTCCTGGTGTTCATCGGCGCACTGGATGACCGTTTCGATATTAGTGTAAAAATCCGTGCCACCATACAGGCTGCTGTTGGCATCGTTATGATGGTGTTTGGCAAACTTTATCTCAGTAGCCTGGGCTATATTTTTGGCTCCTGGGAGATGGTGCTTGGGCCGTTTGGTTATTTCCTGACGCTGTTTGCCGTCTGGGCGGCAATTAATGCTTTCAACATGGTTGATGGCATTGATGGTCTGCTGGGTGGGTTGTCCTGCGTCTCGTTTGCGGCAATTGGCATGATTTTGTGGTTCGATGGGCAAACCAGCCTCGCTATCTGGTGCTTTGCGATGATCGCCGCCATCCTGCCATACATCATGCTCAACCTCGGTATTCTGGGGCGTCGCTACAAAGTGTTTATGGGCGATGCGGGCAGTACATTGATTGGTTTTACCGTAATCTGGATCCTGCTTGAAACTACTCAGGGCAAAACACATCCGATTAGCCCGGTGACTGCATTATGGATTATCGCTATTCCGCTGATGGATATGGTGGCGATTATGTATCGTCGCCTGCGTAAAGGCATGAGTCCATTCTCGCCTGATCGCCAGCATATTCATCATTTGATCATGCGTGCCGGCTTTACTTCTCGTCAGGCATTTGTGCTGATTACCCTTGCTGCTGCACTGCTTGCTTCCATTGGCGTACTGGCAGAATATTCTCATTTTGTCCCTGAATGGGTCATGCTGGTGCTCTTTTTGCTAGCATTCTTCCTCTATGGCTATTGCATTAAGCGCGCCTGGAAGGTTGCTCGCTTTATTAAGCGTGTGAAACGCCGACTGCGCAGAAATCGTGGTGGCAGCCCCAACTTAACCAAATAAACGAGGATGTAATGACGCAACCAATGCCTGGGAAACCAGCCGAAAATGCTGAAAATGAACTGGATATTCGTGGGTTGTTTCGTACCTTGTGGGCTGGGAAGCTGTGGATTGTTGGCATGGGGCTGGCGTTTGCGTTAATTGCGCTGGCGTATACATTTTTCGCCCGTCAGGAGTGGAGCGCGACGGCGATTACCGATCGTCCAACGGTCAATATGCTGGGCGGATACTACTCGCAGCAGCAGTTTCTACGTAACCTGGATGTTCGTTCGAACATGGCTTCTGCCGATCAACCATCGGTCATGGACGAAGCCTATAAAGAGTTTGTTATGCAACTGGCGTCGTGGGACACCCGCCGCGATTTCTGGTTGCAGACCGACTATTACAAACAGCGGATGGTTGGCAACAGCAAAGCAGATGCGGCTCTGCTGGATGAAATGATCAACAACATCCAGTTTATTCCCGGTGATTTCACCCGAGCGATCAACGATAACGTTAAATTGATTGCTGAAACTGCCCCCGATGCCAATAATCTGCTGCGTCAATATGTCGCATTCGCCAGTCAGCGCGCGGCCAGCCATCTGAATGATGAGCTGAAAGGTGCATGGGCAGCGCGCACTATCCAAATGAAAGCCCAGGTGAAGCGTCAGGAAGAAGTCGCGAAAGCGATCTACGACCGCCGGGTAAACAGCATTGAGCAGGCACTCAAAATCGCTGAGCAACATAATATCTCTCGCAGCGCGACAGATGTCCCGGCGGATGAATTGCCTGATTCAGAAATGTTTTTGTTGGGTCGCCCGATGCTGCAGGCGCGATTAGAAAATTTACAGGCCGTCGGCCCGGCCTTTGATCTCGACTATGATCAGAATCGGGCCATGTTAAACACCCTTAATGTTGGTCCAACCCTGGATCCGCGTTTTCAGACCTATCGCTATTTGCGTACACCGGAAGAACCGGTAAAACGCGATAGCCCACGCCGTGCCTTCCTGATGATTATGTGGGGCATTGTCGGGGGGCTGATCGGGGCTGGTGTCGCATTAACCCGCCGTTGCTCGAAATAGCAACACAGTTGCGGTGAGCACAAAGGCGCTCGCCGCTTATTCAAAGAGAATCGATGTGAAAGTACTGACTGTATTTGGTACGCGCCCGGAAGCCATCAAGATGGCGCCGTTGGTGCATGCGTTGGCAAAAGATCCTTTTTTTGAGGCTAAAGTTTGCGTCACTGCGCAGCATCGGGAGATGCTCGATCAGGTGCTGAAACTCTTTTCCATTGTACCTGACTACGATCTCAACATAATGCAGCCAGGACAGGGACTGACAGAGATAACCTGTCGAATTCTTGAGGGATTAAAACCTATTCTTGCCGAGTTCAAACCAGACGTTGTACTGGTACACGGCGATACCACCACGACGCTGGCCACCAGTCTGGCGGCGTTTTATCAGCGCATTCCTGTTGGTCACGTTGAGGCCGGGCTACGCACGGGCGATCTTTACTCGCCGTGGCCGGAAGAAGCTAACCGCACGCTGACCGGTCATCTGGCAATGTACCATTTCTCCCCAACTGAGACCTCACGGCAAAACCTGCTACGTGAAAACGTCGCTGATAGCCGAATCTTCATTACCGGCAATACAGTTATCGACGCTTTGTTGTGGGTGCGTGATCAAGTGATGAGCAGCGAGATGCTGCGTTCAGAACTGGCGGCAAATTACCCGTTTATCGACCCTGATAAGAAGATGATTCTGGTGACCGGTCACAGGCGTGAAAGCTTCGGTCGTGGCTTTGAGGAGATTTGCCATGCGCTGGCAGAAATAGCCACCACTCATCAGGACATCCAGATTGTTTATCCGGTACATCTCAACCCGAATGTCAGAGAACCGGTTAGTCGCATTCTGGGGCACGTAAAAAACGTCATTCTGATCGATCCCCAGGAGTATTTACCGTTTGTCTGGCTGATGAATCACGCATGGTTGATTTTGACCGACTCTGGCGGTATTCAGGAGGAAGCACCTTCGCTGGGTAAACCGGTGCTGGTGATGCGTGACACCACCGAGCGCCCGGAAGCTGTTACCGCTGGAACGGTGCGTCTGGTGGGGACGGATAAACAACGGATCGTTGAGGAAGTGACACGTCTTCTCAACGACGACAACGAATATCAAATGATGAGCCGCGCCCATAACCCCTATGGTGATGGTCAGGCATGCTCTCGCATTCTGGAAGCGTTAAAAAATAATCGGATATCACTATGAGTTTTGCGACCATTTCTGTCATCGGACTGGGTTACATTGGGCTGCCGACAGCCGCTGCGTTTGCCTCACGGCAAAAACAGGTGATTGGTGTCGATATCAACCAACAAACGGTTGATACTATCAATCGTGGCGAAATCCATATCGTCGAGCCTGATTTGGCGAGTGTAGTAAAAACTGCCGTGGAAGGTGGCTTTTTGCGAGCGAGCACAACGCCCGTTGAGGCTGATGCCTGGCTGATTGCGGTACCAACGCCGTTTAAAGGCGATCATGAGCCGGATATGGCTTACGTCGAATCGGCTGCCCGCTCCATTGCGCCAGTGCTGAAAAAAGGTGCGCTGGTGATCCTTGAGTCCACCTCTCCGGTGGGTTCAACCGAGAAAATGGCAGAATGGTTAGCAGAAATGCGTCCGGACCTGACTTTCCCGCAGCAGGTGGGCGAACAGGCCGACGTGAATATTGCCTATTGCCCGGAACGCGTGTTACCGGGGCAGGTGATGGTCGAGCTGATTAAAAATGACCGTGTAATAGGTGGCATGACACCGGTTTGCTCGGCGCGCGCCAGTGAACTGTACAAAATTTTCCTCGAAGGTGAGTGTGTTGTCACTAACTCCCGGACGGCGGAAATGTGTAAGCTCACCGAAAATAGCTTCCGCGATGTGAATATCGCGTTTGCTAACGAACTGTCGCTGATTTGCGCCGGGCAGGGAATTAACGTCTGGGAGCTGATTCGTCTGGCGAATCGCCACCCTCGCGTCAATATTCTTCAGCCAGGCCCTGGCGTGGGCGGTCACTGTATTGCCGTTGATCCGTGGTTTATCGTAGCGCAGAACCCGCAGCAGGCGCGGCTTATCCGTACAGCCAGGGAAGTGAACGATCACAAACCTTTTTGGGTAATTGATCAGGTGAAAGCGGCGGTTGCCGATTGCCTGGCCGCTACCGATAAACGCGCCAGCGAAGTGAAAATTGCCTGCTTTGGGCTGGCATTTAAACCGAATATTGATGACCTGCGCGAAAGCCCGGCGATGGAAATCGCTGAACTGATCGCCCAGTGGCATAGCGGCGAGACGCTGGTCGTTGAACCGAACATTCACCAGTTGCCGAAAAAACTGGCCGGGCTTTGCACGCTGGCGCAGCTTGACGAAGCGCTGGCGACGGCAGACGTGCTGGTGATGTTGGTCGATCACAGTCAGTTCAAAGCCATCAGCGGCGATCATGTTAAGCAGCAGTATGTAGTCGATACCAAAGGGGTCTGGCGCTGATACAGATTGCAGTGAATGACTGTTTTGAGGGAGCCACACTATGCCCGTCCGCGCCAGTATTGAGCCACTCACCTGGGAAAATGCCTTCTTTGGTGTTAATAGCGCCATCGTGCGTATTAACCCTGACGCGCCACTCCTGACACCAGATGCCTTAGCGCCGTGGTCACGGGTGCAGGCCAAAATAGTCGCATCAAATATCGGTGAACTGGATGCCCTGCAACAGTTGGGATTCTCACTGGTAGAAGGTGAAGTTGATTTGGCGCTACCCGTGACCAGAGCCAGTGATAGCGGCGCAGAAGTGGCACAAGAGACAGATATTCCAGTACTACGCCAGTTAGCGAGTGAGGCATTTGCGCAAAGCCGTTTTCGTGCACCGTGGTATGCGCCTGAAGCCAGTGGGCGCTTTTATGCGCAGTGGATTGAAAACGCCGTGCACGGCACCTTTGATCATCAATGTCTGATCTTACGCACGCCATCCGGCGATATTCGTGGCTATGTCTCTTTACGTGAGCTCAATGCGACAGACGTGCGTATTGGCCTGTTGGCAGGACGCGGTGCAGGTGCAGAGCTGATGCAAACGGCGCTAAACTGGGCGTATGCTCGCGGTAAAACAACATTGCGGGTGGCGACCCAGATGGGCAACACCGCCGCGCTTAAACGATACATAAAAAGTGGTGCAAATGTAGAAAGCACCGCGTACTGGTTATACAGGTGATCACATGATTCCATTTAACGCACCGCCGGTGGTGGGAACCGAACTCGATTATATGCAGTCGGCAATGGGTAGCGGCAAACTGTGTGGCGATGGTGGTTTTACCCGTCGCTGCCAGCAGTGGCTGGAGCAACGTTTTGGCAGCGCCAAAGCGCTGTTGACGCCGTCCTGCACCGCTTCTCTGGAGATGGCGGCTCTGTTGTTGGATATCCAGCCTGGCGATGAAGTGATCATGCCGAGTTATACCTTTGTCTCCACCGCCAACGCCTTCGTGCTGCGTGGAGCGAAAATCGTTTTTGTGGATGTTCGCCCGGACACTATGAACATCGACGAAACGCTGATTGAAGCGGCGATCACCGACAAAACGCGCGTTATCGTGCCGGTGCATTACGCGGGCGTGGCCTGTGAAATGGACACCATTATGGCGTTGGCGAAAAAATATAACCTGTTTGTGGTGGAAGATGCCGCTCAGGGTGTGATGTCCACTTACAAAGGGCGTGCGCTGGGAACCATTGGTCATATTGGCTGCTTTAGCTTCCATGAAACCAAAAACTACACCGCGGGTGGTGAAGGCGGCGCTACGTTGATTAATGATAAAAAATTGATTGAGCGCGCCGAGATCATCCGTGAAAAAGGCACTAATCGTAGCCAGTTCTTCCGTGGTCAGGTGGATAAATACACCTGGCGCGATATCGGCTCCAGCTATTTGATGTCCGATCTGCAAGCCGCATATCTGTGGGCGCAACTGGAAGCAGCGGATCGTATCAACCTGCAGCGTCTGGCGCTGTGGCAAAACTATTACGATGCACTGGCACCACTGGCGAAAGCCGGGCGTATCGAACTGCCGTCGATTCCGGATAGCTGCGTGCAGAACGCGCATATGTTCTACATTAAGCTGCGTGATATTGATGACCGGAATGCGTTGATTAACTTCCTGAAAGAAGCAGAAATCATGGCGGTGTTCCATTACATTCCGCTGCACGCAAGCCCGGCGGGTGAACGGTTTGGTGAGTTCCACGGTGAAGATCGCTACACCACCAAAGAGAGCGAGCGCTTGCTGCGTCTGCCGCTGTTCTACAATCTGTCGCCCGTCAATCAACGCACGGTAATTGCGACCTTGCTGAACTACTTCTCCTGATATGTCGCTGGCGAAAGCGTCCTTATGGACGGCGGCCAGTACGCTGGTCAAGATTGGTGCCGGGTTACTGGTCGGTAAGCTGCTGGCGGTATCATTTGGTCCGGCAGGGCTGGGGCTGGCGGCTAACTTCCGTCAGTTGATTACCGTACTCGGCGTGCTTGCCGGGGCGGGCATTTTTAACGGCGTAACCAAATACGTTGCCCAGTATCATGATAATCCGCAGCAGCTACGTCGTGTGGTGGGTACATCATCAGCGATGGTGCTTGGTTTCTCCACGCTGATGGCGCTGATTTTTGTGCTGGCAGCCGCTCCGATCAGCCAGGGATTGTTCGGGAATACTGACTACCAGGGGCTGGTACGTTTAGTGGCGCTGGTGCAAATGGGTATCGCCTGGGGCAACCTGTTGCTGGCGCTGATGAAAGGCTTTCGCGATGCCGCGGGTAATGCGTTATCGCTGATTGTTGGCAGCCTGATTGGTGTTATCGCTTACTACGTCAGTTACCGTTTTGGTGGCTATGAAGGCGCGTTGCTTGGGCTGGCGCTGATTCCTGCGTTGGTGGTGATTCCGGCTGCCATCATGTTGATCAAACGTGGCGCTATCCCGTTAAGCTATCTGAAACCCAGTTGGGATAGCGGTCTGGCGGGGCAGTTGAGTAAGTTCACGTTAATGGCGCTGATTACTTCGGTGACCTTGCCCGTTGCTTACATCATGATGCGTAAGTTACTGGCGGCGCAGTATAGCTGGGATGAGGTGGGGATCTGGCAAGGCGTAAGTAGTATTTCCGACGCCTACCTGCAATTCATTACCGCCTCTTTTAGCGTGTATTTACTGCCCACTCTGTCGCGGCTAACGGAAAAGCGCGATATCACCCGCGAAGTGGTGAAGTCGCTGAAATTCGTTCTACCGGCGGTGGCAGCGGCGAGTTTTACAGTCTGGTTGCTGCGTGACTTTGCCATCTGGCTACTTTTATCGAACAAATTTACCGCCATGCGCGATCTCTTTGCCTGGCAGTTGGTTGGCGATGTGTTAAAAGTGGGCGCTTATGTCTTTGGTTATCTGGTGATCGCCAAAGCGTCGCTCCGGTTTTATATTCTGGCGGAAGTCAGTCAGTTCACGTTGTTGATGGTATTTGCCCACTGGTTGATCCCCGCGCATGGCGCGCTGGGCGCGGCGCAGGCATATATGGCAACCTATATCGTCTATTTTTCTCTTTGTTGTGGCGTGTTTTTACTCTGGCGTAGGCGGGCATGACTGTACTGATTCACGTTTTGGGATCGGATATCCCTCACCATAACCAAACCGTTTTGCGGTTTTTCAACGACGCGCTGGCTGCGACAAGCGAGCACGCGCGCGAGTTTATGGTTGCAGGCAAGGACGACGGCTTAAGTGATAGCTGTCCGGCGCTCACTATCCGCTTTTTTGCAGACAAAAAATCACTGGCTGAAGCGGTTATCGCGAAAGCGAAAGCTAACCGTCAACAGCGGTTTTTCTTCCATGGCCAGTTCAATCCAAAACTATGGCTGGCGCTGCTTAGCGGCGGAATCAAGCCCAGCCAGTTTTACTGGCATATATGGGGCGCTGATTTGTATGAACTTTCCAGTGGCTTGAGATATAAGCTCTTTTATCCGCTGCGCCGCCTGGCACAAAAGCGGGTGGGCTGTGTATTTGCCACTCGGGGAGACTTGAGCTTTTTTGCCAGAACGCATCCAAAGGTGCGAGGCGAACTGATTTACTTCCCAACCCGGATGGATCCTTCTCTCAATACGATGGCTAACGATCGGCAACGTGAAGGGAAAATGACTATTCTGGTGGGGAACTCCGGCGATCGCAGTAATGAACACATCGCTGCCTTACGCGCTGTGCATCGGCAGTTTGGCGATACGGTGAAAGTGGTGGTGCCGATGGGATATCCGGCCAACAACGATGCGTATATCAACGAAGTTCGTCAGGCGGGGCTGGAATTATTCAGCGAAGAAAATCTGCAAATTCTGAGCGAAAAAATGGATTTTGACGCTTATCTGGCACTACTTCGCCAGTGCGATCTCGGCTACTTTATTTTTGCCCGTCAGCAAGGTATCGGTACGCTGTGCTTGTTGATTCAGGCTGGTATTCCCTGCGTACTTAATCGGGAAAACCCGTTCTGGCAGGATATGACGGAGCAACATTTGCCGGTGCTATTTACCACTGACGATCTCAACGAGGATATTGTGCGTGAAGCGCAGCGCCAGTTGGCGTCGGTAGATAAAAACCACATTGCCTTCTTTAGTCCAAACTATCTGCAAGGCTGGCATCGGGCGCTGGCAATTGCCGCTGGGGAGGTCGCATGAGCCTGCTGCAATTCAGCGGCCTGTTTGTTGTCTGGCTGCTCTGTACGCTGTTTATCGCCACGCTGACCTGGTTTGAGTTTCGCCGCGTGCGATTTAACTTCAATATCTTCTTTTCATTGCTTTTTTTGCTGACGTTTTTCTTCGGATTTCCGCTGACCAGCGTACTGGTATTCCGCTTTGATGTTGGTGTCGCGCCGCCAGAAATCTTGTTGCAGGCGTTGCTTTCTGCGGGCTGCTTTTACGCGGTTTATTACGTCACCTACAAAACCCGCTTACGCAAAAGTGTTGCCGATGCACCGCGCCGTCCAGTGTTTACCATGAATCGCGTGGAAACCAATCTTACCTGGTTTCTCCTGATGGGCATCGCGTTGGTCAGTGTCGGCATCTTCTTCATGCACAACGGCTTTTTGTTGTTCCGACTTAACTCCTACAGTCAGATCTTTTCCAGTGAAGTCTCCGGCGTGGCGTTAAAGCGCTTCTTTTACTTTTTTATCCCGGCGATGCTGGTGGTCTATTTTCTGCGCCAGGACAGCAAAGCGTGGCTGTTTTTCCTCGTCAGTACCGTTGCCTTTGGATTGCTGACCTACATGATTGTCGGTGGCACTCGCGCCAATATCATTATCGCGTTCGCTATCTTCCTGTTTATCGGCATTATTCGCGGTTGGATTTCACTGTGGATGCTGGCAGCGGCAGGCGTGCTGGGGATTGTCGGTATGTTCTGGCTGGCGCTAAAACGCTACGGAATGAACGTGAGCGGTGATGAAGCTTTCTACACGTTTCTCTATCTCACCCGCGACACTTTCTCGCCGTGGGAGAATCTGGCGTTGCTATTGCAGAACTACGACAACATCGACTTCCAGGGGCTGGCACCGATTGTCCGTGATTTCTATGTCTTTATTCCTTCCTGGCTGTGGCCGGGTCGGCCCAGTATGGTGCTGAACTCCGCCAACTATTTCACCTGGGAAGTGCTGAATAATCACTCCGGGCTGGCTATCTCACCTACGCTTATCGGCTCACTGGTGGTGATGGGCGGTGTGTTGTTTATTCCGCTTGGGGCGATTGTGGTTGGCCTGATTATAAAATGGTTCGACTGGCTGTATGAGCTGGGCAACCGCGAAACCAATCGCTATAAGGCAGCGATTTTGCACAGTTTCTGCTTTGGGGCGATCTTCAATATGATCGTGCTGGCGCGAGAAGGACTGGATTCATTTGTCTCGCGGGTGGTCTTTTTTATCGTGGTCTTCGGTGCAAGCCTGATGATTGCAAAACTACTGTACTGGCTTTTTGATAGCGCCGGACTCATTCATAAACGAATAAAATCATCGCTCCGGACGCAGATTGAAGGATAACAATGAATAACAACACCACAGCACCGACCTATACGCTGCGTGGCTTACAGTTGATCGGTTGGCGTGATATGCAGCATGCCCTCGATTATCTGTTCGCTGATGGGCAGCTTAAGCAGGGAACGCTGGTTGCCATTAATGCCGAAAAAATGCTGACCATTGAAGATAACGCCGAGGTCAGGGCGTTAATTAACGCTGCCGAATTTAAATATGCCGATGGCATTAGCGTCGTGCGTTCGGTACGTAAAAAATATCCTCAGTCACAGGTTTCCCGCGTAGCTGGAGCCGATCTCTGGGAAGAGCTGATGGCTCGCGCAGGAAAAGAAGGGACGCCCGTTTTTCTTGTTGGCGGCAAACCTGAAGTACTGGCGCAGACCGAAACTAAACTGCGCGGCCAGTGGAATGTGAATATCGTTGGCAGCCAGGATGGTTATTTCAAACCCGAGCAGCGTCAGGCGCTGTTTGAGCGTATCCATGCCAGTGGCGCGCAAATCGTCACTGTCGCAATGGGATCGCCAAAACAGGAAATCTTCATGCGCGACTGCCGTCAGGTGCATCCTGATGCGCTTTATATGGGCATTGGCGGAACGTACGATGTTTTTACTGGCCATGTGAAACGCGCGCCGAAAATCTGGCAAAAACTGGGGTTGGAGTGGCTCTATCGCCTGCTTTCGCAGCCGAGTCGCATTAAGCGTCAGCTCCGTTTACTGCGCTATTTACGCTGGCATTACACCGGCAACCTCTGATTTTCCCTCTCTTGCTGGCGGCATAAGTGTTCACAATGTCGCCTGTTCTTCACCTTCCTGCTGTTTTATTACACAAAGCATTCAAATTTTTAATGCTTCATTTGCCATTTCTCCTGAATTACGAAAACATTCGCAACACTCGATGTACCCATAACGATAACCGGTAACACCGGAAAAACATGCAAACACAACACGAGGATTTATGGCAGATAATAAACCAGAGCTACAGCGTGGGCTGGAAGCTCGACATATCGAACTCATCGCCCTGGGGGGCACCATTGGCGTTGGTCTGTTTATGGGGGCCGCCAGCACCCTAAAATGGGCTGGGCCATCTGTATTGTTGGCCTATATCATCGCCGGGCTGTTCGTCTTTTTCATCATGCGCTCAATGGGCGAAATGTTATTCCTTGAGCCGGTTACCGGTTCGTTCGCCGTTTACGCACATCGTTATATGAGCCCGTTTTTTGGCTATCTCACTGCCTGGTCTTACTGGTTCATGTGGATGGCGGTGGGGATCTCGGAAATCACTGCCATTGGCGTCTACGTCCAGTTCTGGTTCCCGGAGATGGCACAGTGGATACCTGCATTGATCGCGGTGGCGCTGGTGGCGCTGGCGAATCTGGCGGCGGTCAGACTGTATGGTGAAATCGAGTTTTGGTTCGCGATGATCAAAGTCACCACGATCATCGTTATGATAGTCATTGGCCTGGGCGTGATTTTCTTTGGCTTTGGCAATGGCGGGCAGTCGATTGGTTTTGGCAATCTCACTGAGCATGGCGGTTTCTTTGCGGGTGGCTGGAAAGGGTTCCTGACGGCGCTGTGTATCGTGGTGGCGTCCTACCAGGGTGTGGAGCTGATTGGTATTACTGCCGGTGAAGCGAAAAATCCGCAGGTGACGTTGCGCAGTGCGGTAGGCAAAGTGCTGTGGCGAATCCTTATTTTCTACGTAGGCGCGATCTTCGTTATCGTCACCATCTTCCCGTGGAATGAAATTGGCAGCAATGGCAGCCCGTTTGTACTGACTTTCGCCAAAATTGGCATTACCGCAGCCGCGGGTATTATCAACTTTGTGGTACTGACGGCGGCGCTTTCTGGCTGTAACAGCGGTATGTACAGTTGCGGACGTATGCTTTATGCACTGGCGAAAAACCGTCAGTTACCGGCGGCGATGGCAAAAGTTTCTCGTCACGGCGTGCCGGTTGCGGGAGTAGCGGTATCCATTGCCATCCTGTTAATTGGCTCGTGCCTGAACTACATCATTCCCAATCCGCAGCGTGTGTTTGTTTACGTCTACAGCGCCAGCGTGCTGCCGGGGATGGTGCCGTGGTTTGTGATCCTGATAAGCCAACTGCGTTTTCGTCGTGCGCACAAAGCGGCGATTGCCAGCCATCCGTTCCGCTCCATTCTGTTCCCGTGGGCAAATTATGTGACAATGGCGTTCCTTATTTGCGTTTTGATCGGCATGTACTTTAATGAAGATACTCGTATGTCGCTGTTTGTCGGCATCATCTTCATGCTGGCGGTGACGGCGATTTACAAAGTTTTTGGGCTTAATCGCCACGGTAAAGCGCATAAACTGGAGGAATAAGCAGCAAAATGCGCAAAGCGTAACCAAACGCGCATTTTATTTAAAAAGGGACTAGACAGAGGGGTGGGAAGTCCGTATTATCCACCCCCGCAACGGCGCTAAGCGCCCGTAGCTCAGCTGGATAGAGCGCTGCCCTCCGGAGGCAGAGGTCTCAGGTTCGAATCCTGTCGGGCGCGCCATTTAGTCCCGGCGCTTGAGCTGCGGTGGTAGTAATACCGCGTAACAAGATTTGTAGTGGTGGCTATAGCTCAGTTGGTAGAGCCCTGGATTGTGATTCCAGTTGTCGTGGGTTCGAATCCCATTAGCCACCCCATTATTAGAAGTTGTGAAAATGCGAAGGTGGCGGAATTGGTAGACGCGCTAGCTTCAGGTGTTAGTGTCCTTACGGACGTGGGGGTTCAAGTCCCCCCCCTCGCACCACGACTTTAAAGGATTGAACTAAAAATTCAAAAAGCAGTATTTCGGCGAGTAGCGCAGCTTGGTAGCGCAACTGGTTTGGGACCAGTGGGTCGGAGGTTCGAATCCTCTCTCGCCGACCAATTTTGAACCCCGCTTCGGCGGGGTTTTTTGTTTTCTGTGTATTCCATCACTCTCCCTTCGCAATAAACGCCCGTAGTAACTCATTGCCACACGGTATGATTTCGCCCTTAGCTTATTGAAGGACGATTTCAGGCAAGGAGCGACTATGCTGCAACAGGTTCCAACGCGTGCTTTTCATGTGATGGCGAAACCGAGCGGTTCCGATTGTAATCTGAACTGTGACTACTGTTTTTATCTCGAAAAACACTCTCTCTACCGCGAACATCCTGTCACACATATGGACGATGACACGCTGGAAGCGTATGTCCGCCACTATATCGCTGCCAGTGAACCACAAAACGAAGTTGCTTTTACCTGGCAAGGCGGAGAGCCAACGCTGCCGGGGTTGGAATTTTACCGCCGCGCTGTGGCACTACAGGCAAAATATGGTGCAGGCAGGCGGGTAAGTAACAGCTTCCAGACTAACGGCGTGCTGCTGGATGACGAATGGTGTGCGTTTCTGGCAGAAAATCATTTTCTGGTTGGCTTATCGCTGGACGGCCCGGCAGAGATCCATAATCAATACCGCGTTACCAAAGGCGGCAGACCAACGCATAAACTGGTAATGCGCGCGCTTAAACTACTGCAAAAATATCACGTTGATTATAACGTTCTGGCGTGCGTCAATCGCACCAGCGTGCTGCAACCGTTGCAGGTCTATGAATTTTTGCGTGATGCGGGCGTTGAGTTCATCCAGTTTATTCCGGTGGTGGAACGTCTGGCAGATGAAACAGCAGCCCACGACGGACTGAAATTACGAGCGCCTGGCGATATTCAGGGGGAACTGACGGAATGGTCGGTGCGCCCGCAAGAGTTCGGTGAATTTCTGGTGACGATTTTCGATCACTGGATCAAACGCGACGTCGGTAAGATTTTCGTGATGAATATCGAATGGGCATTTGCCAATTTTGTCGGCGCGCCTGGCGCGGTTTGCCATCATCAGCCAACCTGCGGGCGTTCGGTGATTGTTGAGCACAACGGCGATGTTTACACCTGTGATCACTTTGTCTATCCGCAATATCGACTGGGGAATATGCTTCAGCAGACGATTGCAGAAATGGTAGATTCCCCGCAACAGCAGGCGTTTGGTGAAGATAAATTTAAGCAGTTACCGGCGCAGTGTCGCAGTTGCAACGTGTTAAAAGCGTGCTGGGGAGGTTGCCCGAAACACCGCTTTATGCTCGATGCCAGCGGCAAACCGGGGCTGAATTATTTGTGCGCCGGATATCAACGCTATTTCCGCCATTTGCCTCCGTATCTTAAAGCAATGGCTGATTTGCTGGCGCACGGCCGCCCGGCCAGCGACATTATGCAGGCACATTTGATGGTGGTGAATAAGTAAAAATCGGCGGCCATTTTGTGGCCGCCTGCGGTTGATTGCCGGATGCGATGCTGACGCATCTTATCCGGCCTACAGGACGCTGCAATTTATTGAATTTGCACGATTTCGTAGGCCGGATAAGGCGTTCACGCCGCATCCGGCAAGAGCAGTGCAGCCCGATTTAGCGATAGCGCCGGCTTAGTCAGATTTAATCTGCGCGCGTGGCGGATATTTTTTCAGGATCTCCATATACGCATGCATTTCGGTCTGTA
This sequence comes from Escherichia sp. MOD1-EC6098, assembly GCF_002965865.1. NCBI lineage: Bacteria > Pseudomonadati > Pseudomonadota > Gammaproteobacteria > Enterobacterales > Enterobacteriaceae > Escherichia > Escherichia sp. MOD1-EC6098. The sequence continues at coordinate 62,719 of NZ_PTSN01000018.1, read as the reverse complement.
GCGGTACTCCCATCGGAATATGCCGCACGCCGATGGAGTCGCTTTCCTGCGGATCGGTGTACAGGTTAAACACCGACGACCCCGCCGTTTGCATTACTGTGCCGGTGAATCCACCCTGATATCCGCTCTGTGTATACGCGTATGGTTGCTGAATGAGAACATGATATTTGAACTCATCCATACGTACAGCGGCGAGTTTGCCGTTGAGGAAGTAGTGTTCAGCCTTGCGGTTAGACTGACCGTTTGTTCCGAGGAAGAAAGAGGTCTGGTCTACGCCATCGATAAAGGTCGTTTTCGGCACTAAATTCGCCACTTTCGCTCCAGGATGCCCTGCCAGATCCAGCGAGGTTGGGAAGAGATCGGCCAGATCGACAATACCGTCGGATTTACGCGCTTGGATCATGCCTTTCCAGTACACGAAGGTGGGTACGCGAACGCCGCCTTCCCAGGTAGAACCTTTCGCGCCACGGAACGGTGTGCGACCGTGCGGTGGCACTTCGGCTTCCGGACCGTTATCGGAGGTAAAGACAATCAGCGTGTTATCAAGCTGACCATTTTTCTCCAGTGCTTTATAGAGATTAGCGAACACATCGTTCATTTCTACCATGCAGTCGCCGTAAGAGGTGCGTGCCGGAGAACTACCGGCATATTTGGCATTCGGGTAGTTATCGAAGTGGCAGCCGCGCGTACCGTAATACAAGAAGAATGGTTTATCGCTCTTCGCCATTCTGTCGAGGAACTTAACGCCATATTCCATCCAGCGTTGATCAAGATCTTCCATATACTTCGGCGTAATATCAGCAATGGCTTGCTGCTCACCGCCGCGCACCGCATGAACGTCATCTTTGCTGAACGGTAATTGCTTGATGTACTCAGAACGGTCCGGACTCAGGGCGACTTCCGGATTGACGTGAACATCGCGCCATTCGGTATACATATCAGACACCGAGTTAAAGCCGCGGAAATCATCAAAGCCGACGTTCTGTGGCTGCGACTCTTTGTTTTCTCCCATATGCCATTTACCGATGGCCTGAGTGACGTAACCTTGATCATGCAATAATTGCGGCAGGGTAGTTAACCCTTGCAGACCACCTGGTTGTCCGTACATCGGCGGCATCAAAATGCCGTGGTGGATAGAATACTGTCCGGTGAGAATCGTCGCGCGGGTTGGTGAAGAACTGGGTTGAGAATACGCGGAGGTTAAAATCAGCCCCTGGCTGGCAACGGCGTCAATATCTGGTGTTGGGTTACCCACCGCCACACCGCCACCATTAAAGCCAACATCCATCCAGCCCACGTCATCCAGCAAGAAAATAACCACATTCGGTTTCTTACCGGTTTTTTTCTCTAATTCTGCCAGCTTCTGCTGAGTTTCTTTATCCTGCGCCGGATGCTGCATTACCGGCATCATATTATCGGCAATGGTGGTTGCCGGTTTAACCAGGTATTGATTTGGGTGATCGTAACCAGCAAATCCTTTGCGTGCGGTGGCGGTTGACGGGGTATCTGCAGCGCTGGCCATTAATGGAAGAGCGGCGGCGACAGCGACAACAAGAAGCTTGGGTGAGAACGAAAATTCCATGCAAAATGCTCCGATTTAATGTCATCAAAATGATGGCGTAGTTAAGCATTGATAATTGAGGTCCCTCTCCCTGACAGGATTATTTCATAAATAATGATGATGAAAATAAATTATCTATTTATCTTAAGAATAAATTGAAATATCAGGAGAGCGTTTTCAATCCTACCCCCCGTGCATGCGATATGTAAGGCGTGTTTATTATATCGCGTTGATTATTGATGCTGTTTTTAGTTTTGTCTGTAATTAATATGCGTATCATTAATTGATTATATTTAATCATTCATATCACATATAAAAAAGCATCAGGCTAAGGGAAGGATTTACTCGGTAATTTATTAAATATGAAGAAAAAAGGGTTACAGATTTTTCTCATAACAAGTATTAGGGGATGTTATTACCCCATCCTCTGTGGCATAATAACTGAGTAGATGCTCATTCCATCTCTTATGTTCGCCTTAGTGCCTCATAAACTCAGGAATGACGCAGAGCCGTTTACGGTGCTTATCGTCCACTGACAGATGTCGCTTTTGCCTCATCAGACACCATGGACACAACGTTGAGTGAAGCACCCACTTGTTGTCATACAGACCTGTTTTAACGCCTGCTCCGTAATAAGAGCAGGCGTTTTTTTATCTATTCAGGAAAGGCCCGGAGGCTCTGCGCCTCCAGGTGAGAAAGGATTACTGCGGTGGGTTGTTCTGTAATGTCAGCATCAAACCGTCGCGGCGCATTGCAGCGGCTTCTTCCGGCTTGTGCAGTCTGTCCAGCACGTCAGCAAGCCATGCATAATCGTAGGCATCCGGGCGTTGTTTCAGCGCCGCGCGGAAGGCGAGAGATGCTTCCTGCCATTCGCCGTGCTTCATCAGTGACTGGCCCAATGTGCTCCACAACAGTGGGCGGTCGCCCACGTTTTTGATCTGTTGGCGCAGCACTTTTTCCAGTTGTTCTGGATTATTGGTTTTCAGGCGTGGGATCGGCAGCAGCAGGCGATCGTCATACTGGCGTTTCAGGCCGTCGATGATAATTTGCTGGGCGGTGTCATGATCGTCACACTCAATAAGATGTTCTGCCATTGCCACCTGCAACGCCACCTGATGACGCGTTTTCCGGCTTTGATTTTTCCACCAGTTTCGCAAACCTTCACTACCGTCATCAGCACGAGCCTGATCCATCAGGCCAATCCATGCCTGTTGTTCCAGCATTGCGCGATGTTCTTCATCACCAACGTGAGCTTTTGCCATTGACGGGATGATGTCCAGCAGCGAACTCCACGCACCGGTGCGGATATAAGCTTGTTCCGCCAGACGCAGCACTTCAGGATGGCGTGGCGTGACTTCCAGCAACTTATCTACGCCGTGGCGTGCAGCATGATTTTCATTGCGTGCCAGTTGCAGGCGCACGCGGGCAATTTCTACCGGAATGGTGTCATTGCCTGCAAGTTCTGCTGCGCGTTCCAGATGCTGATTGGCGCGCGCTTCATCGCCGCGTTGTTGTGCGGCTTCAGCAGCCAGCAGGTAGTTCACTACCGGTTGTTCAGCGTGATCGGCATTTTTCGCCATCAGCTTTTCAACCTGCTGGTAATCACCTTCCGCCAGTTTCAGCAGCGCCTGTTCGGTCTGCTTACGTGCGCGGCGGCGTTTACGCCCGACAAACCAACCGCGGGTGTGCGCGCCGGTGCGGAAAATCCGTCGCAGTAGCCACTCGATAGCAAACAGCACCACCATTGCCAGTATAAAAATGATCGCCAGACCCGTGACGCTGGTTTCGATATTGTAGTTGTCGGTTTGAATCAGTACGTAACCCTGATGCCCGGCAATCATCGGACCAACCACGATCCCTGCAATAAGCAGAACAAAGAGTAACAACACTTTTAGCATGGTTATTCTCCTTGCGGCGCGGCTGCCGGAGTATCAGCTTGCGGTGCAGGTGCAGGTGCAGGTGCAGGTGCAGATTTAGCTTCCGTTGCTGGTGCTACAGGCTGTGCCAACAGATTACGCACGCGGGTTTGCATCAGCTTTTCCAGCATTGCCTGGCTTTGCAGGGTTTCCGGGAGATCCATCGAAATATTCTGCTGACTTAGCTGATCCACTTCGTCGAGAAACGCTTTGGTAGTGGCATCGTCAGTGTCGTAATAAGCACGTACCCAGGTAGAGACGTTTTCCAGCGCCTGGCGGTAGGTTTCTTCCTGATGACGCGGTACAGCTTGTGCTGCGACCAGCAGACGGGAACGAATATTTTCGCGCAGGTAGATATCTTGATTCGGCGCTAACAGGGGTACGGCGGTGTCATCACGACGCCGAATCGTAATGAAGTTATCCATAAAGTTCTGCCAGCTCTTTTGCAGATTGATACGCCATTCGCTGATGGAGCTGGAAAGCTCTTCACCATTGGAATCCATTGGTGAACCGTCACTGTCATTGTCGGCCAGACGCAGGTTATCTACCTGATTAGAAAGTTGATTCAACTTGAGGATGATACCGTCATAATCGACCTGTGATACCGCAGAAAGGCTGGCGATGTCATCGGTAATTGCCCGGCGAACGGTAATAAGACTTGGGTCATTCATATCGGCCAGGCTGGCATCTGCGCTTTTCAGTAGCGCAGCGGCGGTGGTGACGTCCTGATCGCTCCACAGCTTACGTCCGGCGAGCTTCACCAGAAAATCTGCCTGCGCCAGCAGCCAGGTTTTAGCATCGCTTCCGGAAATGGTGGCGACCTTTTGTTGAACTTCATCCAGTTGTTTTGCTAACGCTTCTTGCTGACGGTTTGCCTGCTCTAACTGCGTAGCCTGTTGTTTGATGATACCTTCCAGTTCTGCTTTTTGGCTCTCCTGGGCTTTTTGTAGTGCGGTGAGCTGGTTAGCGAGGATATCGCTGGTGGCCGTCTGATTGACGGCCTGTTGTTTACCCCAGCCATACAAACCGACACCTGCAGCCAGAGCAATAGCGATAGCCACCGCACTTAAAATCAGAGCAGTACTGTTATTACTCTTTTTTTCTACTGTGACAGATTGTGGCGTGGTGTCCACGGCCTCCCTGGTCTCTTCAACCACGGCGGAGGTTTTTTCTTGTTCCGTCATTATGGCTTCCTGTTATGAGAGTTATTGTAATGCCCGTAAAAGCGCATCGTTGTCAGCGTTATCAGCGACCCGAATGTCTTGCCAACCCAGTTCCCGGGCGAGTTTCGCCAGACGCTCGCTGACGACCAGTAGTCGACAGCGTAGTAACCAGTGCTCACGATACCATCGTGGAATCAGCGACCAGAGCTGTTGCAACATTTCACCGCTGGTAACAACGACCGTTGTCACTTCGCGGGACTGCCAGCGCATCGCTTCTTCTGCACCATCGTAATGAATGGCGCATCGTTGATAACATTCGCAAAAAGTAACTTCAGCCTCGCGTGCCGTCAGGGTTTCCCCAATCAGCTCACGACCGCCGTTGCCACGTAAAATTAGCGCACGTTTTCCCGCAATATTTTGTAATTCAGGTAATTGTAGCAAGACTTCACTGATTTCCCGATCATGCGGATAACGAACTTCATGTCCGCTCACGGTATGCAGCGCCAGCGCCGTGGTACGGCCAATAGCGAAATAAGTGGGTAGGGTGGGCCACTTAAGACCTTGCTGATGTAGCTGTGACTGGGCAAAAGCAACGGCATGTTGCGAAAGGGCAAACAACAGATCGCCTTCGCTCAGCTCCGCCAGCCGGTCGGCAAGTTGTGGCAATTGCCGACCAGGGGAAAACTCAATCAGCGGAAAATGCCAGGCCACCTGCCCCAGTGTGCGCAGACGGCTCACTAACTCTTCTCCAGCGGGAGACGGGCGGGTGACCAGGATACTCATGCCGGAGCGTCTCCGTTATAGACTTCAGCAAGGATTTCACGTGCGCCGTTATTCAATAGCTCTTCTGCCAGCGAAATGCCCATTTGCCCGGCATCTTGCGGCGCACCACGGCGTTCACCGCGAATAATCTGCGAACCGTCCGGTGCGCCGACCAGTGCACGCAGCCAGATTTCGCCATCAATAAGTTCGGCGTAGCTACCAATCGGCACCTGGCAACCGCCTTCAAGACGGGTATTCATGGCGCGTTCGGCGGTGACGCGCAGTGCAGTTTCGTGGTGATTGAGCGCGGCAAGAAGCTCGCGGGTGCGCGTATCATCAAGGCGGCATTCAATGCCCACCGCACCTTGTCCTACAGCCGGAAGAGAAACTTCTGGCGGCAGCGCGGCGCGAATGCGTGACTCCAGCCCTAAACGTTTTAAGCCAGCCACGGCAAGAATAATGGCATCGTATTCGCCATTATCCAGTTTACTCAGACGAGTACCGACATTGCCGCGCAGAGAACGGATAATGAGATCCGGACGGCGTTCAGCCAGTTGGCACTGACGGCGTAAGCTGGAAGTTCCGACGATGCTGCCCGCAGGTAACGCATCCAGACTGTCATAGTTATTGGAGACAAAGGCATCGCGAGGATCTTCACGCTCGCAAATGGTGACCAGCCCCAGACCTTGCGGAAATTCAACCGGCACATCTTTCATTGAATGTACGGCGATATCGGCACGGTTTTCCAGGAGCGCGACTTCCAGCTCTTTCACAAATAAGCCTTTCCCGCCTACCTTCGCCAGCGGCGTATCAAGAATCACATCGCCGCGCGTCACCATCGGCACCAGTTCAACCACCAGCCCTGGATGGCTCGCCATCAACTTGTCTTTGACATAATGTGCCTGCCAGAGTGCAAGTGGGCTTTGGCGTGTGGCAATTCTTAAAACATTGTCTAACATGCTTGTTACCGTCATTATCATCCATGGTCCATCCTAACATCCTTGCCGGAGCGATGTCAGTGTTGTGGTGAAACGTAGATGCCTGAGCAAAACGTAAAATATAGCCAGGCGGTGGATCCTGACAGGCGCTTCAAGCCGTCGTAATAAGGAATTTACAGAGAATAAACAGTGCTACACTTGTATGTAGCGCATCTTTCTTTACGGTCAACCAGCAAGGTGTTAAATTGATCACGTTTTAGACCATTTTTTCGTCGTGAAACTAAAAAAACCAGGCGCGGAAAGTGGTACGGTTACCTTTGACATACGAAATATCCCGAATGCCGCGTGTTTCCGTTGATGTTGCCGGAATCACAGACATGACGGGTAGCAAATCAGGCGATACGTCTTGTACCTCTATATTGAGACTCTGAAACAGAGACTGGATGCCATAAATCAATTGCGCGTGGATCGCGCGCTTGCTGCTATGGGGCCTGCATTCCAACAGGTCTACAGTCTGCTGCCGACATTGTTGCACTATCACCATCCGCTAATGCCGGGTTACCTTGATGGTAACGTTCCCAAGGGCATTTGCCTTTATACGCCTGATGAAACCCAACGCCACTACCTGAACGAACTGGAACTGTATCGTGGAATGTCAGTACAGGACCCGCCAAAAGGCGAGCTTCCAATTACTGGCGTATACACAATGGGCAGCACCTCGTCCATAGGGCAAAGTTGTTCCTCTGATCTGGATATCTGGGTCTGCCATCAATCGTGGCTGGATAGCGAAGAGCGTCAGTTACTGCAACGTAAATGCAGCTTGCTGGAAAGCTGGGCCGCCTCATTGGGGGTGGAAGTTAGCTTCTTCCTGATTGATGAAAACCGTTTCCGCCACAACGAAAGTGGCAGTCTGGGGGGCGAAGATTGTGGCTCCACCCAGCATATACTGCTACTTGATGAATTTTACCGTACCGCCGTGCGTCTCGCCGGTAAGCGTATTCTGTGGAATATGGTGCCGTGCGACGAAGAAGAGCATTACGATGATTATGTAATGACGCTTTACGCGCAGGGCGTACTGACGCCAAATGAATGGCTGGATCTCGGTGGTTTAAGCTCGCTTTCTGCTGAAGAGTACTTCGGTGCCAGCCTTTGGCAGCTCTACAAAAGTATCGACTCCCCGTACAAAGCGGTGCTGAAAACACTGCTGCTGGAAGCCTATTCCTGGGAATACCCTAATCCACGCCTGCTGGCGAAAGATATCAAACAGCGTTTGCACGACGGCGAGATAGTGTCATTTGGCCTCGATCCGTACTGCATGATGCTGGAGCGCGTTACCGAATATTTGACGGCGATTGAAGATTTCACCCGTCTGGATTTGGTGCGCCGCTGCTTTTATTTAAAAGTGTGCGAAAAATTAAGCCGCGAACGCGCCTGCGTGGGCTGGCGTCGTGAAGTGTTAAGCCAACTGGTGAAAGAGTGGAGTTGGGACGAATCTCGCCTGACGATGCTGGATAACCGCGCTAACTGGAAGATTGATCAGGTGCGTGAAGCGCACAACGAACTGCTCGATGCGATGATGCAGAGTTACCGTAATCTGATCCGCTTTGCGCGTCGCAATAACCTTAGCGTTTCTGCCAGCCCGCAGGATATCGGTGTGCTGACGCGTAAACTGTACGCTGCGTTTGAAGCATTACCGGGGAAAGTGACGCTGGTAAACCCGCAGATTTCACCGGATCTTTCCGAGCCAAATCTGACCTTTATTTATGTACCGCCGGGGCGTGCTAATCGCTCTGGCTGGTATTTGTATAACCGTGCGCCGACAATTGAGTCGATCATCAGCCATCAACCGCTGGAATATAACCGTTACCTGAACAAATTGGTGGCGTGGGCATGGTTTAACGGACTGCTGACCTCGCGCACCCGTTTGTACATTAAAGGCAACGGCATTGTCGATCTGCCTAAGCTGCAAGAGATGGTGGCTGATGTGTCGCACCATTTCCCGTTGCGCTTACCTGCGCCGACACCGAAAGCGCTCTACAGTCCTTGTGAGATCCGCCATCTGGCGATTATCGTCAACCTGGAATATGACCCGACGACAGCGTTTCGTAATCAGGTAGTACATTTCGATTTCCGTAAGCTGGACGTCTTCAGCTTTGGCGAAGAGCAAAAATGTCTGGTGGGTAGTGTTGACCTGCTGTATCGCAACTCATGGAATGAAGTGCGCACGCTGCATTTCAACGGCGAGCAGTCGATGATTGAAGCCCTGAAAACCATCCTCGGCAAAATGCATCAGGACGCTGCACCCCCTGATAGCGTGGAAGTGTTCTGTTATAGCCAGCATTTGCGCGGATTAATCCGTACTCGCGTGCAGCAACTGGTTTCTGAGTGCATTGAACTGCGTCTTTCCAGCACTCGCCAGGAAACCGGGCGCTTTAAAGCGTTGCGCGTTTCTGGCCAGACTTGGGGTTTGTTCTTCGAACGCCTGAATGTATCGGTACAGAAACTGGAAAATGCCATCGAGTTTTATGGCGCGATCTCGCATAACAAACTGCATGGTTTGTCAGTGCAGGTTGAGACTAATCACGTTAAATTACCGGCGGTGGTGGACGGCTTCGCCAGCGAAGGGATCATCCAGTTCTTCTTCGAAGAAACACACGATGAGAACGGCTTTAATATCTACATTCTCGACGAAAGTAACCGCGTTGAGGTGTATCATCACTGCGAGGGTAGCAAAGAGGAGTTGGTGCGTGATGTCAGTCGCTTCTACTCGTCATCGCACGATCGTTTCACTTACGGCTCCAGTTTTATCAACTTTAACCTGCCGCAGTTTTACCAGATTGTGAAGGTCGATGGTCGCGAACAGGTCATTCCGTTCCGTACCAAATCTATTGGCAACATGCCGCCAGCCAATCAGGACAACGATACGCCGCTGTTACAGCAGTATTTTTCGTGATGAGCGTGCCGGATAATTCAATTTCCGCCTCTGACTTCACGCTGATTTCATTTTCCCTCACTAAAGTTGCTCCCTGAAATTACATCAGGGAGAGGACATTATGCACAGTGACTGGGGAATGACGAGCCTGTCTATTATTTGGGGTGTCATAGAGGCGCTGCTCAGCGTCATCTTTATGTTTAGTTACCCAATATTTCGTAAGTTATGGGCGGGTTGTTTGTTATCGCTCGTAGCGAGTGGAGTAAGTATTCTGGTATGGCGAGAGTCTTATTATGAACGATGGGGTGATGGCGGTAAGTACGGTGTTGAGTGCCCCGACGTGCTGATTTCCTGTGATAACTACCACGTTTTGTATGAATTGAGTTGGTGGTTATATGGAGCAGGTTTTCTTTTTTTTATAGTGGCTCTTGTTGGGGGGGATTTTCGCGGTGGCGAGTGGTTATTCCAGATGGCGAAGCTGATGTATAGCGGCAAACTCCCTATATGATCCGCTAAATGCGCTTTTCACCCAACTCTATAATTTTGCAGGATTTGTAGGCCGGATAAGGCGTTTACGCCGCATCCGGCAAAGAATTTTAGCGGAAGCTCACCGCTTCTCCTGCCTGCTGCGTCGCGGCCTGTTCCAGCAAATCCCAGAAGGTTTCGCCGCTACGGTCGCAAATCCACTCATCGCCTTTCAGGTCAAAATGGTAGCCGCCCTGTTTGGTTGCCAGCCACACCTGGTGCAGCGGTTCCTGGCGGTTGATAATGATTTTGCTGCCGTTTTCAAAGGTAATGGTCAGCACGCCGCCGTTGATTTCGCAGTCGATATCGCTGTCGCCATCCCAGTCGTCCAGGCGTTCTTCAATGGTCAGCCACAGTTGATCTGCCAGGCGATGAAATTCACTGTCGTTCATTGTTGTATCCTGTTTTTAAGTGATGGCGGCAGTATAAGTTGTTTCGTCTAACAGTGAAATCAACATGGTTCGGCTATAAAACTTAACCTTCATACCTCGTCCCATTCCAACGCAAGATTGTATCCTCGTCGCATAACAGGTCGTGTAGGCCATGATTCTTTTCTTTCATCAGGCTAATTTTGCTACAAAAATAATCAATGTTAATTCTGGAGTTATCTGGGGTCATAATACTGCAAGCCATAGTTGGTGCGTCACTCGCGGTATATCCACAATCATCTTTCCCGCAGGCAGCGGGAGGCGTGGAAGGTGAATACGTGCAGTTAAGCGTTTCGGAAATGCCATCATCATTAATGTCGAGGGGACGGCTAATCTCATCGCTGTCAGTGCTTAATGTCGTTGCATCCAGGATGACGTTTAGTTTTTGTATCTTGCTTGTGGCCGCGTAATTGAAGCTGCTTGCGGCCATTATGCTTAGAGCTATGCCAATCCGTAAGGCTATTTTTTGCATCCTGGTTCCTCTGTAATAATCATAATGTCGTTGTTATGAATTTCACGGACATTCTCTTCTCTGACGCGTGTTTTCGCCGGGCAGGGGGAGGGTGTAATCCTTACCTCTGTATCGGTCCATGTATAAACATTGCGATCGTCATAAGCAAAGCGATCGTTTTTAGTTAGCGGACCGTTAACTGGAATAATTTGCACGCTTTTTGACCGTAATTGGCGGATAAAATAAGCATGTTGTTTGCCGCTATTAAATGAGCGATCAATGACCAGGTCTGGCGTATCCAGCGGGATTATCTCAAGCTGGTCTTCACCAAATGTCGATAATTTTGTTACATACAGCCGATCTTTATACTGCGCAATATTGCCAGTAATCAGATGAAATTGTTCAGGTTCAATACCTGGTAGGTCTATCCACTGGCTCCACTGACGGTCGGGCGTGAGCTGTTTACGCCAGCGAACGCGACTTTCCCCTACTTCAAAAGAGACGTCATCATCTACGGGTATTGCCTTGCCTGATAATTGACCAAAGGGATAACGATGCAAACCATTGTTGTCGCGAAAAACCAGCAGTGAATGAGGTATCCAGCGAATTATCTCAAATGAGTCTGCATTCGCTGCAAGGCGAACACCATTTAAATAAATGTTCTGCCCACTGCGGATAAGCAGATCATTGGAATACATTTCTCTGTTTACACCCATAAGACGTGGATTAATACCCCACCATCTTTTTTCTAATACAGTAACATCACTGCTGCTTCCCTGACGTCGACCAGACAAATAGAGATTTTTACTATCCACCAACGTGGTAGTGTTACCTTCGATAGATTTTAGCGTCGCCAGATCAACACGTGACGCGCCGCTATTACTTTCGGTGCGTTGTCCGTCAAAATAGAGGCTATATTTATCGACCGCAAAGCGGCCCATAGCCTGAAAGCTGGCAATATCGACAGTAGGTGTTCCCGGTGGGTTGCTAACAATTTTGCCACGCCAGAGAATAACGCGGCCATCTGTCACCCAGTGGTATTCCTCATTTTCTATGCTTATTTCATCGGAAGGTATATAACCCGTCTCCCCGGATATATTTTTCACAAGGCGCAAATCGGCCCTGTTCATCTCCGGAAATTGGGCAATGATTTTCTTATCCTCCCAATTACCTTTACCGTAAGACATGACACCGTGATCATTGTAATAGTCGAACCCTATGGCCTGTACGGCAGGTGTCAGAAATACGTGCCCCAACAGGATGAGTGCAAGTGTGATTATTTGACTATTCATTTTGTCGCCTCATTGCGCGGGGCAGGAATAAATTCGCCGTCATCGGTAATTTTTCCGTCCAGATATCCCGTTTTGTAATCTACGCCATAGCCATATCCCGAATGTTGTTCCTTCCAGATTAAGCGAACTTGTTTCGGATCAGCGGTGCGGTATCGCCAGAGCTGCGCGCCATCAAAGCTGTAAACGTAGCGGTTATCGCGGGCATACCATCTGCGTAAAAAGGGATGGTCATTAAGATGGGCTTCGCGTTCATCCGGAGAGCGGTTATCCAGTAAGATCAGCGGTCCGTCAGATTCAAACACGTGTAAACTGGAATGGTTTGGCCACCCTTCGGCACGCGTAAGTAAATAGCCGTGGCGCTTCCCGGCGTTGAAACGTTTGTTGATAATAAGATTGGGATCATCAAGTTTCACGATCTCCAGCTTGCGGTCACCAGACTCTGTTTCGATGATGGTATAAAGCGAGTCCTGATACTGGGCGACAGCATCACTGATGGGGTGGAACTGTTCAGGATCGAGTCCGGGTAATTCTTCCTGTTTACAAGCAGGCCCTTTACGCCAGAACACTTTCTTTTCCAGCAGAGAAAAATCCAGACAGTGCTTTGTTAAATCCTCATACCAGGCCAGATTTTCCTTGTCGAGGACCTTACGCTGCAGCCCGTTTTTATCACGCCAGGTCAAGAGTGAGCCGGGCATCCAGCGCACGACGGAAAAGGTGTCCGGGTCGGCATCCAGTTGTTCGCCGTTGATCAGGATTTTGGTCCGTGTTCGGGCAAGGGTATCCCAGGGGCCAAATGGGGCAGGAAGGCAGGGATTGAATGCTGTAGAGAATTTACCGCGCTGATCCCATGACTTTTGTGCCAGTACCGTAAAGGTGTTGGGATCATCAAGGCGCTGACCATTTGCGTAAAGATAGTGCTTGTCACGGAGAATCAAACCTAGCCAGTCTGGTTTCCATTGCGGGTTAAATTCTACCTGACGCAACGTTCGGCGGTTTAGTTGCTGGTTGCTATCGGTGCGTTTGCCTTCGTAATAGAGGCTGTACTTATCTGCGGCAAAATCCCCCCATGCCTGAAATGACGAGATATCGACTGGCGGCGTGCCTGGAGGGTTTTGCACCACCTCACCAGCGTAGAGAATAGCGCGACCATCGCTATAGTAAGAGTAATGGGGAAATGTTGCGTTTACGCCGCTGTAGACAACGTCTGTCGTGAGATCGGTTGCCGGGGGCACCGTTTCCCAATCTTCCAGTTTTGTTGGGTCAATTAACAAATTCGGTAACAGATGCAGACGCTTGTAGTTAATCTGCGGTAGCGAAAGATTGGTCTTTTCATAAGGGCGCAAGTACACCACGCCTTTTTCCTGTTGCTGGTAAATATTATGTTCAGGCTCATCAAGCCGACATCCCCATGCTGACGATAAGAACAGCGAACAAGACAACAAACAAACCACATTGCGATAGTGCATAAAGCCATCCTGGCGCGAGGTGTCGATCACGAAACCACCAGCAAAACATAAATCCCTGCGTGTAAGCGTTATACTCGCAGCAATTCCTCACTTTTCAGACTTCATAAAGAGTCGCTAAACGCTTGCTTTTACGTCTTCTCCTGCGATGATAGAAAGCAGAAAGCGATGAACTTTACAGGCAATCCATAATGAAAAACGTGTTTAAGGCACTCACTGTATTACTGACTCTTTTCAGCCTGACGGGCTGCGGTCTGAAAGGTCCGCTCTATTTCCCGCCCGCAGATAAAAACGCGCCACCGCCGACCAAACCGGTAGATACGCAAACGCAATCCACGTTGCCGGATAAAAACGACCGCGCCACTGGCGATGGCCCATCTCAGGTGAATTACTAAAAGTCAGTTTCTGTACCCGCGTGAATGGAGTAGATAATGCAGTTCTCGAAAATGCATGGCCTTGGCAACGATTTTATGGTCGTCGACGCGGTAACGCAGAATGTCTTTTTTTCACCGGATCTGATTCGTCGTCTGGCGGATCGGCACCTGGGTGTGGGTTTTGATCAGCTATTGGTGGTCGAGCCGCCTTACGATCCAGAACTCGATTTCCACTATCGTATTTTTAATGCTGACGGTAGTGAAGTGGCGCAGTGCGGCAACGGCGCACGCTGCTTTGCCCGCTTTGTACGCCTGAAAGGGCTGACCAATAAGCGCGATATTCGCGTTAGCACCGCCAATGGTCGGATGGTGCTGACCGTCACCGATGATGATCTGGTGCGGGTAAATATGGGCGAACCAAATTTCGAACCTTCCGCCGTGCCGTTTCGCGCCAACAAAGCGGAAAAGACCTATATTATGCGCGCCGCCGAGCAGACAATCTTATGCGGCGTGGTGTCAATGGGTAATCCACACTGCGTGATTCAGGTCGATGATGTCGATACTGCGGCGGTAGAAACACTAGGCCCTGTTCTGGAAAACCACGAACGCTTCCCGGAACGTGCCAATATCGGCTTTATGCAAGTGGTTAAGCGCGAGCATATTCGTTTACGAGTCTATGAACGTGGGGCAGGAGAAACTCAGGCCTGTGGCAGCGGCGCGTGTGCGGCAGTAGCGGTAGGGATTCAGCAAGGTTTGCTGGCCGAAGAAGTACGTGTGGAACTCCCTGGCGGTCGCCTTGATATCGCCTGGAAAGGTCCGGGTCATCCGTTATATATGACGGGTCCGGCAGTACATGTTTACGACGGATTTATTCATCTATGAAGCAACCAGGGGAAGAACTACAGGAAACACTCACGGAGCTTGATGACCGAGCGGTTGTCGATTATCTGATTAAAAATCCTGAGTTTTTTATCCGCAATGCGCACGCAGTAGAGGCAATTCGGGTGCCGCATCCGGTACGTGGCACCGTTTCACTCGTCGAATGGCATATGGCCCGCGCGCGTAACCATATTCATGTTCTGGAAGAGAATATGGCGCTGTTGATGGAACAGGCTACCGCCAACGAAGGCCTGTTTTATCGCTTACTTTATCTGCAGCGCACTCTCACTGCTGCCAGCAGTCTCGACGATATGCTAATGCGCTTTCACCGTTGGGCACGCGATCTCGGTCTGGCGGGCGCGAGTCTGCGTCTGTTCCCGGATCGCTGGCGTTTAGGCGCGCCGTCGAACTATACCTATCTGGCATTGAGTCGTCAGGCTTTTGAACCACTGCGTATTCAGCGTCTGGGGCAGGAACAGCATTATCTGGGGCCGCTTAACGGGCCTGAACTGCTGGTGGTGCTGCCGGAAGCGAAAGCGGTGGGATCAGTAGCGATGTTGATGTTGGGAAGTGATGCTGATTTAGGTGTCGTACTGTTCACCAGCCGGGATGCCAGTCACTATCAACAAGGGCAAGGAACGCAGTTACTCCATGAAATTGCGCTGATGATGCCGGAGCTTCTGGAGCGTTGGATTGAACGCGTATGATCGATTTACATACCGATGTGGAACGCTATCTACGCTATCTGAGCGTGGAGCGTCAACTTAGCCCGATAACTCTGCTTAACTACCGACGCCAGCTTGAGGCGATCATCAATTTTGCCAGTGAAAACGACCTGCAAAGCTGGCAACAATGTGATGTGACGATGGTGCGTAATTTTGCTGTACGCAGTCGTCGTAAAGGGCTGGGAGCAGCAAGCCTCGCATTACGCCTCTCTGCGCTACGTAGCTTTTTTGACTGGCTGGTCAGCCAGAACGAACTCAAAGCCAACCCGGCGAAAGGTGTTTCGGCACCGAAAGCGGCACGCCATCTGCCAAAAAATATCGATGTCGATGATATGAATCGGCTGCTGGATATCGATATCAATGATCCCCTCGCCGTGCGCGACCGGGCAATGCTGGAAGTGATGTACGGTGCAGGTCTGCGTCTTTCCGAACTGGTGGGGCTGGACATCAAACACCTCGACCTGGAGTCCGGTGAAGTATGGGTGATGGGTAAAGGCAGCAAAGAACGTCGTTTGCCGATTGGTCGCAACGCGGTGGCGTGGATTGAGCACTGGCTTGATTTGCGTGACCTGTTTGGTTGCGAAGACGATGCGCTTTTCCTGTCGAAACAGGGGAAACGCATATCCGCGCGTAATGTGCAAAAACGCTTTGCCGAATGGGGCATAAAACAAGGGCTGAATAATCACGTTCACCCGCATAAATTACGTCACTCGTTCGCCACGCATATGCTGGAGTCGAGCGGCGATCTTCGTGGTGTGCAGGAGCTGCTGGGCCATGCCAACCTCTCCACCACGCAAATCTATACTCATCTTGATTTTCAACACCTTGCCTCGGTGTACGATGCGGCGCATCCACGCGCCAAACGGGGGAAATAATGCGTTTTTACCGGCCTTTGGGGCGCATCTCGGCGCTCACTTTTGACCTGGATGATACCCTTTACGATAACCGTCCGGTGATCCAACGTACTGAGCAAGAAGCACTTATCTTTGTGCAAAATTATCATCCGGCGCTGCGTAGCTTCCAGAATGAAGATCTGCAACGTCTGCGCCAGGCGGTACGGGAAGCGGAACCAGAGATTTATCATGATGTGACGCGCTGGCGTTTTCGTTCTATCGAACAAGCCATGCTCGACGCCGGGCTGAGTGCCGAAGAGGCCAGTGCAGGCGCACACGCGGCGATGATCAACTTTGCTAAATGGCGCAGCCGTATTGATGTGCCGCAGCAAACTCACGACACCTTAAAACAACTGGCGAAGAAATGGCCGCTGGTGGCGATCACCAACGGTAACGCCCAGCCTGAATTGTTTGGCCTGGGCGATTACTTTGAGTTCGTGCTGCGTGCTGGCCCGCACGGGCGCTCGAAACCGTTCAGCGATATGTACTTTCTGGCGGCAGAAAAACTCAATGTGCCGATCGGTGAGATCCTGCATGTTGGCGATGATCTCACCACCGACGTTGGTGGGGCAATTCGCAGCGGAATGCAGGCGTGCTGGATCAAACCGGAAAATGGCGATCTGATGCAAACCTGGGACAGCCGTTTACTGCCGCATCTGGAAATTTCCCGGTTGGCATCTCTGACCTCGCTGATATAATCAGCAACTCTGTATATATACCCAGCTTTTTGGCGGAGGGCGTTGCGCTTCTCCGCCCCAACATTTTTACGCGGCGGTGCCAATGGACGTTTCTTACCTGCTCGAAAGCCTTAATGACAAACAGCGCGAAGCGGTGGCCGCGCCACGCAGCAATCTTCTGGTGCTGGCGGGCGCGGGCAGTGGTAAGACGCGCGTTCTGGTGCATCGTATTGCGTGGCTGATGAGCGTGGAAAACTGCTCGCCGTACTCGATTATGGCGGTGACGTTTACCAACAAAGCGGCGGCGGAAATGCGCCATCGCATCGGGCAATTGATGGGCACCAGCCAGGGCGGCATGTGGGTTGGCACCTTCCACGGGCTGGCGCACCGCCTGCTGCGTGCGCACCATATGGACGCTAACCTACCGCAGGATTTCCAGATCCTCGATAGCGAAGACCAACTGCGCCTGCTCAAGCGTTTGATCAAAGCGATGAACCTCGACGAGAAGCAGTGGCCGCCGCGCCAGGCAATGTGGTACATCAACAGCCAGAAAGACGAAGGCCTGCGGCCGCATCATATTCAGAGCTACGGTAACCCGGTAGAGCAAACCTGGCAGAAGGTTTATCAGGCGTATCAGGAAGCGTGTGACCGCGCGGGCCTGGTGGACTTCGCTGAACTGCTGCTGCGCGCCCACGAACTGTGGCTTAACAAGCCGCATATCCTTCAGCACTACCGCGAACGTTTTACCAATATCCTTGTGGACGAATTCCAGGATACCAACAACATTCAGTACGCGTGGATCCGCCTGCTGGCGGGGGATACCGGCAAAGTGATGATCGTCGGTGATGATGACCAGTCAATTTATGGCTGGCGCGGTGCGCAGGTCGAGAATATTCAGCGTTTCCTCAATGATTTCCCAGGTGCCGAAACTATTCGTCTGGAGCAGAACTATCGCTCCACCAGTAACATTCTGAGCGCCGCCAACGCCCTGATTGAAAACAACAATGGACGCTTAGGTAAAAAATTGTGGACCGATGGCGCGGACGGTGAGCCGATTTCCCTTTATTGTGCCTTTAACGAACTCGACGAAGCGCGTTTTGTGGTTAACCGCATCAAAACCTGGCAGGACAATGGCGGGGCGCTCGCTGAGTGCGCCATTCTCTACCGTAGCAACGCCCAGTCGCGTGTGCTGGAAGAAGCCTTATTGCAGGCCAGTATGCCGTACCGTATTTATGGCGGTATGCGCTTCTTCGAACGCCAGGAAATCAAAGATGCGCTCTCGTATCTGCGCCTGATTGCCAACCGTAACGATGACGCGGCATTTGAGCGCGTGGTGAATACGCCAACGCGGGGTATTGGTGATCGGACGCTGGACGTAGTTCGCCAGACATCGCGCGATCGCCAGCTAACTCTCTGGCAGGCGTGTCGTGAACTGTTACAGGAAAAAGCCCTCGCTGGGCGCGCTGCCAGCGCCTTGCAACGGTTTATGGAACTGATTGACGCCTTAGCGCAAGAAACTGCCGATATGCCGCTGCATGTACAGACTGACCGGGTAATTAAAGACTCTGGCCTGCGTACCATGTATGAACAGGAGAAAGGCGAAAAAGGCCAGACGCGTATTGAAAACTTAGAGGAACTGGTGACAGCAACGCGCCAGTTCAGCTACAACGAAGAAGATGAAGATTTAATGCCGCTGCAGGCTTTCCTCTCGCATGCGGCACTGGAAGCGGGTGAAGGGCAGGCGGATACCTGGCAGGATGCGGTGCAGTTGATGACTTTGCACTCAGCGAAAGGGCTGGAGTTCCCGCAGGTATTTATCGTCGGTATGGAAGAGGGAATGTTCCCCAGCCAGATGTCGCTGGATGAAGGTGGGCGTCTGGAAGAAGAACGTCGTCTGGCCTACGTTGGGGTAACCCGTGCGATGCAGAAACTGACGCTGACCTATGCGGAAACTCGCCGTCTGTATGGCAAAGAGGTTTACCATCGCCCGTCGCGCTTTATTGGTGAGCTGCCGGAAGAATGTGTGGAAGAGGTGCGATTACGCGCTACGGTGAGTCGTCCGGTCAGTCATCAGCGTATGGGTACGCCACTGGCTGAGAACGACAGCGGCTACAAACTCGGCCAGCGTGTGCGCCATGTCAAGTTTGGTGAAGGGACTATCGTCAATATGGAAGGCAGCGGCGAGCATAGCCGCCTGCAGGTGGCGTTCCAGGGCCAGGGTATTAAATGGCTGGTGGCGGCTTACGCCCGGCTGGAGACGGTGTAATTTACGATTCCGTTGCCGGATGCGGTGCTGCGCACCTTATCCGGCCTACAAAATCATGCAGATTCAATAAATTGCAACGTCATGTAGGCCGGATAAGGCGTTTACGCCGCATCCGGCATCTGCACCATATTCAGTATCTGACATAAAACTATCGTTCTAACTTTTCCGCTCGACGGAAATCATGGTGACGAAGGGATAACGTTGCCAGGGGATCGCGCCGCCTTTCACATACATATGTGAGATAGTGCCATCAAGATAAAGCAACTGCCCGACATCCAGTTTCGCTTTGGCATAGCAGGCAAAATCATAAAAGTTTGTCGCCTGCTGACTGAGCAAAAATACTGCGTTACCTTGTTTATTAATCCCTACACCGTTACGGATTTTGCGCGACGCGACGTTGGGGTGAATACGCGAATTTATCACGCCATTCTCCAGCAACATCGGCCCCGACTGCACCGCAAACTGAATATCTTTACTGGCTTTAAATGCCTGCAGCGGAACGATAGCGGCTTTATCTCCCGTAACATAAAACACGCCGCCAGGACGAATAAAGAAATTACCTTCCCCCGAGGTGAGATTTAACGCTACCTTCTGTTGACCGTTTTCGATGTACAAACCGAGAGGCGCATAACCTTCATCATAAATACCTCCGTTCATCACCATCTGCACTTGCCCCAGGCTGTCAACATCAGCCAGCAGCGCATGAAATGTTCCCCATGCTTCGCCATTAGTTTTTTGCCAGTACATTTTCACCCGTTCTGTCTGGGGATTGACGGTATACGCTTGTACGGTCAGCGTCGGATCGGAGAGCGTGCAGTTATCAGCGGCAACAGCAAACAAGGGGAGTAAGGTGAGAGTGAGAAAAATCCGTTTGAGATTCAAGGTGATCATTCCTTTACCAATGAGTAGTCAATGCGCCATTATAGGTTCTGGATGTGGGATTTTTTTATCCTGTTAATGACCTTGACGAGTACCGAAAAGCGCGAAGTTCAACTATTGTTCTGTGGTGTTCCGTTGCGTGTTGACGGCAAAATTTTGCTGGCGTAACATGCGCGCACGATCACTCTAAGAGGACATTCGCCTTGGACACACCCAGTAGATACTGGCTCACTATCCTGTCATCCAGGATCAACTCCTAAGGCTATCCCCTTTTGCTGATAGCCTTAGCGGTTGTCAGCGACCTCAATTTTTCCCGTCGCGCTGAGTCAGGCTGTTTAATGGTCTGAAACCCAATATGTTTCTGTGTGCCCACCGAACTGTCCGATATTTTAAGCATTGGGAGTCCCGGTCATGCTGAGCGCATTTCAACTGGAAAATAACCGACTGACCCGGCTGGAAGTCGAAGAGTCACAACCCCTTGTCAATGCAGTATGGATTGATCTTGTCGAACCGGATGACGACGAGCGACTGCGCGTACAATCTGAACTTGGCCAGAGCCTGGCAACTCGCCCGGAACTGGAAGACATCGAAGCATCGGCACGTTTCTTTGAAGACGATGACGGCCTGCATATTCACTCCTTCTTCTTCTTTGAAGATGCGGAAGATCACGCCGGTAACTCCACCGTGGCATTTACCATCCGTGATGGCCGCCTGTTTACCCTGCGTGAGCGTGAGTTGCCTGCATTCCGTCTGTATCGTATGCGCGCCCGTAGCCAGTCGATGGTTGACGGTAACGCCTACGAGTTACTGCTGGATTTGTTCGAAACCAAAATTGAACAGTTGGCAGATGAAATTGAAAACATCTACAGCGATCTGGAGCAACTGAGCCGGGTGATTATGGAAGGGCGTCAGGGCGATGAGTACGACGAGGCGCTCTCCACGTTGGCAGAACTGGAAGATATCGGTTGGAAAGTTCGCCTGTGTCTGATGGATACCCAGCGTGCGCTCAACTTCCTGGTGCGCAAAGCGCGCTTACCGGGTGGGCAACTGGAGCAGGCGCGCGAGATCCTGCGAGATATCGAATCCCTGTTGCCACATAACGAGTCTCTGTTCCAGAAGGTGAACTTCCTGATGCAGGCGGCGATGGGCTTTATCAACATCGAGCAGAACCGCATCATCAAGATCTTCTCGGTGGTATCCGTTGTGTTCCTGCCGCCGACGCTGGTCGCTTCCAGCTACGGGATGAACTTCGAGTTTATGCCGGAACTGAAGTGGACTTTCGGCTACCCGGGCGCAATTATCTTTATGATCCTCGCGGGCCTGGCGCCGTATCTGTACTTTAAGCGGAAGAACTGGTTGTAAAAAACGAGAATGGTGGTTTAGCCAGGCTAAGCCACCGGTCATTCAAAGGCTCCAGGTATTTAATCCTTTTACCTCTTTCTCATAGAACCATTTATTCGTGTTAACAGCAACATAGGCTACTACAACAATTCCCAGAATGTTAACGCCAATTAATGCACCGACAAATAGAGATAAAATGCCAAGTAATAGAACTATAATCGCTTTTTTCCATAACCCGAGAACAAATAAATATATCCAGGAAAAGAAGAAAGCAATAAAATTCATTTGAATAGTTAATCGTTGTCTTATTTTTAATTCTTTATATGCTGTTTTATATTCAGGTGTTGCTCCCCAGAATCCAGGAAAACCATGTTTTTCATAAAAATTAAATCGAAATTTCCATTTTTCAGTTAATGAACCATCGTTCATATATTCCTTACTCATAAATACTCCCTTAACTATTGTTTTGATGAATCAGTAGGTGCAAGCATTAGCATACTGAAAGTGGAAAAGTAGCAAATTAAGAAAATCATAGAACCAGTGCCTGAACAGTCAAAATGTTCGGCAATCATTGTGATGAAAGAGACGATATAGACTGCTAATGTACCAAAAATATAAGTTTTTATATACGTGAACCCACTATCACGGAGTCGTTGGCAACTCATGTTGATGACGAGATAATGGAGTAAGAGAGTAGAGGCTATAACAAGAAAATTTGCTTCCACATTTGCAAAGAAGACAATAAGGAAGGTGCAAATTAGGTTTGTCAAAGTAAATGACAATATATAATGGCGTCTGGAAATCCTACCATCAGATGTTGGAATAAATACACGTAACATTAATTTTACATCCTTGTCTTAATCTCCTGCCAGCATGACAATATGCCCACTCTCGTGCAAGAGCAGGCATATTTTTTCAGAATATATTTATTTTTTATTTGGTCGTTCTACGCTGCGTATAAATCGCATCCATTACAAAAATCGCCAGTGCCACCCAAATAAAGGCAAATGTCACCATTTTATCGGCACCCGGTTTTTCACCATAAAACGTTACTGCCAGCAGGAACATTAGCGTCGGGCCAATATACTGGAAAAAGCCCAGAGTGGAGAGACGCAGGCGCGTGGCGGCGGCGGTAAAGCACAACAGCGGAACGGTGGTGACAACTCCAGCAGCGATCAGCAGTAAATTCAGCGACATTGGGTTTTGCCCCATATGGCTGGTAGAACTGTCAGCAATAGCAAACAGATAAATCGCCGCCACGGGCAGCAGCCACATGGTTTCGATTAACATGCCAGTTTGTGCTTCTACCGCTATCTTCTTACGCACCAGACCATAGAAGGCAAAGCTAAATGCCAGACCCAGCGCGATGATTGGCAGCGAACCAAAAGTCCAGAGCTGGACCAGCACACCACACACCGCCAGAATTACCGCCAGCCACTGCATCCGGCGGAACCGCTCACCGAGGAAAATCATTCCCAGCACAATGTTCACCAACGGGTTAATAAAGTAACCGAGACTCGCCTCCAGCATATGGTGATTGTTCACTGCCCAGATAAACAGTAGCCAGTTGCCACCAATCAGCACAGCAGAGACTGCCAGCATAAAGATTTTCTGTGGCGTCTGAATCAGGGTTTTTAAATAGGACCACTGGCGGCTGATGCTCATCAGCACCACCATAAAGAAAAACGACCAGATTACACGATGCGTCAGGATCTCATCAGCAGGTACGTAATAAATCAGCTTGAAGTACGCAGGAGCAATACCCCAAATAAAATAAGCGGCAAGAGCGAGTAATACGCCCTGCCGCGTTTGTTTGGTATCCATTGGAAAAACTCATTTTTAATTGTTAACGGCAGCTTACCTGCTCAGATTGCTGACAAAGTGCGCTTTGCCCATGCTGGATGCGGTGTTAACGCCTTATCTGGCCTACAAAATCATGCAAACTCAATATATTGCATTTCTCTGGTAGGCCTGATAAGCGTAGCGCATCAGGCAATTTGCGTTTGTTATCAGTCTCAGCAGTTTACCTGCTTTTAGATTTTCAACCCACCATATAGGTGGCGGTAGCACTGGCAATATAAAGTTGTTCTTCATTGTGCAGTTCAACGCGGGCGACGGCGACTTTATTACCCGCACGTAACAGGCTGCTGGTGGCTGTAAAACGCTCGCCTCTGCCTGGGCGCAGATAATCGACGCGAAGATCAATGGTTCCCATCCGCGATAACCGCTGGCGCAGTTCATCTTCACTGATGGTTTCGTGGCGGGTTAAGGTACTACCTACACATACCAGGCCAGCGGCGACATCCAGCGCCGACGCAATCACCCCGCCGTGCAAAATGCTTTGTGCCCAGTTACCAACCATCATTGGCTGATTGTTAAAGGCCAGTTGCGCAAATTCTTTCTCGTAACGCTCCAGTTCCATCCCCAATGCCCGATTAAACGGCATGTGATAAACAAACATCTCACCCACTAATTTCAGGGCTTTTTCGGCAGTCAGTACGGCAGACATATCATCCTTACACTTCAGTGGTTAATGAAATGTTGATTTTATGCTTCTTTGTTGTTGGTTTCTACTTTAGGAAGGGATAACTAACGGCAATTGAGTTAAGTATGTAAAATAGCCCGCAGAAAAAATATTCATCTAATCAATAATTCGTTACGGAGAACACGATCGATGCGGACTCTACTGGGCTGCTTGTTGCCGGTGTGTATGCTGCCGATAGTGGCAAATGCGCAAGAGGCAACGGTGAAAGATGTGCATGATGCGCCTGCAGTACGTGGCAGCATTATCGCCAATATGTTGCAGGAGCATGATAATCCTTTCACCCTTTATCCTTATGACACCAACTACATCATCTATACCCAGACCAGCGATCTGAATAAAGAAGCGATTGCCAGCTACGACTGGGCAGAAAACGCGCGTAAGGATGAAGTGAAATTCCAGTTGAGTCTGGCGTTTCCGCTGTGGCGGGGGATTTTGGGGCCAAACTCTGTACTGGGCGCTTCCTACACCCAGAAATCCTGGTGGCAGCTTTCTAATAGCGAAGAGTCATCGCCGTTTCGTGAAACCAACTATGAACCGCAATTGTTCCTCGGTTTTGCTACCGATTACCGTTTTGCAGGCTGGACACTGCGCGATGTGGAGATGGGCTACAACCATGACTCGAACGGGCGTTCTGACCCGACGTCCCGTAGCTGGAACCGCCTTTATACCCGCCTGATGGCAGAAAACGGTAACTGGCTGGTAGAAGTGAAGCCGTGGTATGTGGTGGGTAATACGGACGATAACCCGGATATCACCAAATATATGGGTTACTACCAGCTTAAAATCGGCTATCACCTCGGTGATGCGGTATTGAGCGCGAAAGGGCAGTATAACTGGAACACCGGTTACGGCGGCGCAGAGTTAGGCTTAAGTTACCCAATCACCAAACATGTGCGTCTTTATACTCAGGTCTACAGCGGTTACGGCGAATCACTTATCGACTATAACTTTAACCAGACCCGCGTCGGTGTGGGGGTTATGCTAAACGACCTGTTCTAATGCGAGTTGAGCGGCAGGCAGAACTGGAATCTTACTTCCAACGTTATCCATCCTGGCGCTAAAAGCATTGCAGTTTCTCGCTCAGGCGCTGAAAATAGCGCCTGTTTTTATTTCAGGCAATCGGGGTGAATGTGGCGCAGGCGGAAGTGTTGAATCTGGAGTCCGGAGCTAAACAGGTTTTACAAGAAACCTTTGGCTACCAACAGTTTCGCCCAGGCCAGGAAGAAATTATCGACACCGTACTTTCCGGTCGCGATTGCCTCGTCGTTATGCCAACCGGCGGCGGCAAATCTCTGTGTTATCAAATTCCTGCGTTGTTATTGAACGGCCTGACCGTTGTTGTTTCACCACTGATTTCGTTGATGAAAGACCAGGTGGATCAACTGCAAGCCAACGGTGTGGCGGCGGCGTGCCTTAACTCAACGCAAACCCGCGAGCAGCAGCTTGAAGTGATGACTGGCTGCCGTACCGGGCAAATTCGCCTGCTGTATATCGCACCAGAACGCCTGATGCTGGATAACTTCCTTGAGCATCTGGCGCACTGGAATCCTGTCTTATTAGCCGTTGATGAAGCGCACTGTATTTCCCAATGGGGACACGATTTCCGCCCGGAATATGCCGCGCTTGGTCAACTGCGCCAGCGTTTCCCGATGCTGCCATTTATGGCGCTGACAGCCACCGCCGACGACACCACGCGACAAGATATTGTGCGCCTGCTCGGGTTGAACGATCCGCTGATTCAAATCAGCAGTTTTGACCGCCCGAATATTCGCTACATGTTGATGGAGAAGTTCAAACCACTCGATCAACTGATGCGTTACGTGCAGGAACAGCGGGGTAAGTCCGGCATTATTTACTGTAACAGTCGGGCGAAAGTGGAAGACACCGCCGCGCGTCTGCAAAGCAAGGGGATTAGCGCAGCAGCGTATCACGCCGGACTGGAAAACGATGTCCGCGCCGATGTGCAGGAGAAATTCCAGCGCGATGATCTGCAAATTGTCGTGGCGACCGTGGCGTTTGGCATGGGCATCAACAAGCCTAACGTTCGCTTCGTGGTGCATTTTGATATTCCGCGCAACATTGAATCCTATTATCAGGAAACCGGTCGCGCCGGGCGTGATGGCCTGCCAGCGGAAGCGATGCTGTTTTACGATCCGGCCGATATGGCGTGGCTGCGTCGTTGTCTGGAAGAAAAGCCACAAGGGCAGTTGCAGGATATCGAGCGCCATAAACTCAATGCGATGGGCGCATTTGCCGAAGCGCAAACCTGTCGCCGTCTGGTGTTGCTGAACTATTTTGGCGAAGGTCGTCAGGAGCCGTGCGGTAACTGCGATATCTGCCTCGATCCGCCGAAACAATACGACGGTTCAACCGATGCGCAGATTGCGCTTTCCACCATTGGCCGGGTGAATCAGCGTTTTGGTATGGGCTATGTGGTGGAAGTGATTCGCGGTGCCAATAACCAGCGTATCCGCGACTACGGTCACGACAAACTGAAAGTCTATGGCATGGGGCGTGAGAAAAGCCATGAGCACTGGGTGAGCGTAATTCGCCAACTGATTCACCTCGGTCTGGTGACACAAAACATCGCCCAGCATTCTGCCCTACAACTGACAGAAGCCGCGCGCCCGGTGCTGCGTGGCGAATCCCCTCTGCAACTCGCCGTGCCGCGTATTGTGGCGCTTAAACCGAAGGTGATGCAGAAATCATTCGGCGGCAATTATGACCGCAAGCTGTTCGCTAAATTACGCAAACTGCGGAAGTCTATTGCTGATGAAAGCAATGTTCCGCCATATGTCGTGTTTAACGATGCAACGCTGATTGAGATGGCAGAGCAGATGCCGATCACCGCCAGCGAAATGTTGAGCGTTAACGGTGTCGGGATGCGTAAGCTGGAACGCTTTGGCAAACCGTTTATGACGCTGATCCGCGCGCATGTCGACGGCGACGACGAAGAGTAGTCATCGGCATAAAAAAGTGCCAGGATGAATATTCCGTAAACGTTTTCCCCACGAGTCAAATGTATGTTGATGTTATTCCTCACCGTTGCCATGGTGCATATTGTGGCGCTTATGAGTCCCGGTCCCGATTTCTTTTTTGTCTCTCAGACTGCCGTTAGTCGTTCCCGAAAAGAAGCGATGATGGGCGTGTTGGGTATTACCTGTGGTGTAATGGTTTGGGCAGGGATCGCGCTGCTTGGCTTGCATCTGATTATCGAAAAAATGGCCTGGCTGCATACGCTGATTATGGTTGGCGGTGGGCTGTATCTCTGCTGGATGGGTTACCAGATGCTGCGCGGCGCACTGAAAAAAGAGACGGTTTCTGCGCCTGCACCACAGGTGGAACTGGCGAAAAGTGGACGCAGTTTCCTGAAAGGTTTGCTGACGAATCTCGCCAATCCTAAAGCGATTATCTACTTTGGTTCGGTGTTCTCGCTGTTTGTCGGTGATAACGTCGGCACCACCGCTCGTTGGGGCATTTTCGCGCTGATCATTATCGAAACGCTGGCGTGGTTTACCGTCGTTGCCAGCCTGTTTGCCTTGCCGAAGATGCGCCGTGGTTATCAGCGCCTGTCGAAGTGGATCGATGGTTTTGCCGGAGCGTTATTTGCCGGATTTGGCATACATTTGATTATTTCGCGTTGATACCTGACGCGTCATCAGAGTAAGTCGGATAAGGCGTTTCGCCGTATCCGACATGATTTTCAGGCATGTCTGGCCGATGCCAACAGTGCTCCCACCAGCATAAACAACGAGCCGAAAATCTTATTCAACGCCTTCATTTGTTTTGGCCCTTTAATCCAGAGTGCAATCCGTTGGGCGAGGGTGGCGTAACCGATCATCACAATAATATCGACCACAATGGTGGTGACGCCGAGCACGATATACTGCATCAGTTGTGGCTGCTGGGGCATGATGAATTGTGGAAATAGCGCCGCCAGAAACACAATACTTTTGGGATTAGTAAGATTCACAAACACGGCTCGCTGAAACAGATGACGGCGAGATTGGGTTGGGGACAGCGACTTGAGGTCGATAGCTCCGGCGGCGCGCCATTGCTGAATTCCCAGCCAAATCAGGTAGGCGGCACCTGCCCATTTTAATATTTCAAAAGCAATAACCGAGCGTGAAAATAGCGTACCCAAACCCACACCAACCAATACAATATGAATCGCCAGTCCGGTTTGCAGTCCAGCGATAGACGCTAACGCACCGCGATAACCGTGGTTAAGTGAGGTCGTCATGGTGTTGATTGCGCCAGAGCCTGGCGAGAGGCTTAAAATGATCGATGTCAGCAAGTAGGCGAACCACCATTCAAAGGTCATGGGAATCTCCCGGATAGTCTATTTTTGTGCCACAATACGCTACTGTCGCGGCGTTGTGTCAGACACGCTTAAAAAAACGATTTTACGTGGTTTAAGAGGCAGATTACCCGATGTTTCAGCAGCAAAAAGACTGGGAAACAAGAGAAAAAGCGTTTGCTGCTTTTACGATGGGGCCACTGACTGACTTCTGGCGTCAGCGGGACGAGGCAGAGTTTATTGGCGTGGATGATATTCCGGTGCGCTTTGTCCGTTTTTGCGCTCCGCAACATGACCGGGTAGTCGTCGTTTGTCCGGGGCGCATTGAGAGCTATGTAAAGTATGCCGAACTAGCCTATGACCTGTTCCATCTGGGGTTTGATGTGTTAATCATCGACCATCGAGGGCAGGGACGCTCCGGTCGTCTGTTAGCCGATCCGCATCTCGGACACGTGAACCAGTTTAATGATTATGTCGATGACCTGGCGGCATTCTGGCAACAAGAGATCCAGCCAGGCCCGTGGCGTAAACGCTATATACTGGCACATTCGATGGGCGGCGCGATCTCCACATTATTTCTGCAACGCCATCCAGGTGTATGTGACGCCATTGCGCTAACTGCACCAATGTTCGGTATTGTGATTCGTATGCCGTCATTTATGGCGCGGAAAATCCTTAACTGGGCTGAAGCGCACCCACGTTTTCGTGATGGCTATGCAATAGGCACCGGTCGCTGGCGCGCGCTGCCGTTTGCCATCAATGTACTGACCCACAGCAGACAGCGATATCGACGTAATTTACGCTTCTATGCTGATGATCCAACGATTCGCGTCGGTGGGCCGACCTACCATTGGGTACGCGAAAGTATTCTGGCTGGCGAACAGGTGTTAGCCGGTGCGGGTGATGACGCCACACCAACGCTTCTCTTGCAGGCCGAAGAAGAACGTGTGGTAGATAACCGTATGCACGACCGTTTTTGTGAACTCCGCGCCGCAGCGGGTCATCCTGTAGAAGGGGGGCGACCGCTGGTAATTAAAGGTGCGTACCACGAGATCCTTTTTGAAAAGGACGCAATGCGCTCAGTCGCGCTCCACGCCATCGTCGAATTTTTCGACCGGCATAACACATCCAGCGGAAGTCGCTCGTTATAGAGGTTTAAATTTCTTATGTATCAGGTTGTTGCGTCTGATTTAGATGGTACGTTACTTTCCCCCGACCATACGTTGTCCCCTTACGCCAAAGAAACGCTGAAATTGCTCACTGCGCGCGGTATCAACTTTGTGTTTGCGACCGGTCGCCACCACGTCGATGTGGGGCAAATTCGCGATAATCTGGAGATTAAGTCGTACATGATCACCTCCAATGGCGCGCGCGTTCACGACCTCGATGGCAATCTGATTTTTGCTCATAACCTGGATCATGACATTGCCAGCGATCTGTTTGGCGTGGTCAACGACAACCCGGACATCATTACTAACGTTTATCGTGATGATGAATGGTTTATGAACCGCCACCGCCCGGAAGAGATGCGCTTTTTTAAAGAAGCGGTATTCAAATATGCTCTGTATGAGCCGGGATTGCTGGAGCCGGAAGGCGTCAGCAAAGTATTCTTCACCTGCGATTCTCATGAAAAATTGTTACCACTTGAGCAAGCAATCAATGCTCGCTGGGGCGATCGCGTCAACGTCAGCTTCTCTACCTTAACCTGTCTGGAAGTGATGGCTGGCGGTGTTTCTAAAGGCCATGCGCTGGAAGCGGTGGCGAAGAAACTGGGTTACAGTCTGAAGGATTGCATTGCCTTTGGCGACGGGATGAACGACGCCGAAATGCTGTCGATGGCGGGGAAAGGTTGCATTATGGGCAGCGCGCACCAGCGTCTGAAAGATCTGCATCCGGAACTGGAAGTCATTGGGACTAATGCCGAAGACGCGGTGCCGCATTATCTGCGTAAGCTCTATTTATCGTAATCGTTCTTTATTTGTTCAGTTGTCAACCTGATACTTCGCTACAATGGATACTCGTTAATCAAAGAGTTTTCCATTGTGGCGCTACTAATCATCACCACTATTCTGTGGGCCTTCTCCTTTAGCTTTTACGGCGAGTACCTTGCGGGGCACGTCGACAGCTATTTTTCGGTGCTGGTACGCGTTGGCCTGGCGGCGCTCGTTTTTCTGCCGTTTCTGCGTACCCGAGGCAATAGCCTGAAAACCATTGGCCTGTATATGCTGGTGGGCGCGATGCAGCTTGGCATTATGTATATGCTTAGTTTCCGTGCCTATCTTTACCTGACTGTCTCTGAACTGCTGTTATTTACCGTCCTGACGCCGCTCTACATCACGCTGATTTATGACATCATGAGTAAGCGCCGTCTGCGCTGGGGCTACGCTTTTAGCGCCTTGCTGGCAGTTATTGGTGCCGGGATTATTCGTTACGATCAGGTCACTGACCATTTCTGGACTGGCCTGCTGCTGGTGCAACTCTCCAATATCACTTTCGCGATTGGTATGGTGGGCTATAAACGCCTGATGGAAACCCGCCCGATGCCGCAGCATAACGCCTTTGCGTGGTTCTATCTCGGCGCGTTCCTGGTGGCGGTGATTGCATGGTTCTTGCTGGGCAATACGCAGAAAATGCCGGAAACTACGCTGCAATGGAGCATTCTGGTGTTTCTTGGCGTGGTGGCCTCCGGGATTGGTTACTTTATGTGGAACTACGGCGCGACTCAGGTGGACGCCGGAACGCTGGGTATTATGAATAATATGCATGTTCCGGCAGGGCTGCTGGTTAACCTGGCAATCTGGCACCAACAGCCGCACTGGCCAACGTTTATTACAGGCGCGCTGGTGATCCTGGCCTCACTGTGGGTGCATCGTAAGTGGGTCGCTCCGCGCTCTTCACAAACGGCAGATGATCGCAGGCGTGATTGCGCGTTGAGCGAATAAACGCTTCCGTAACCGGCTGACGCTGCTCGCCATCGCGAACGGCGGCGTACAGTCGGCTCCACAATCCTTCGCCAAGGGTTTTAGTCACTACCAAACCCTGGCGTTCAAAGCTCTCCACCACCCAATGCGGCAGGGCGGCAATACCCATCCGCGCGGCAACCATCTGAATCAACAATAAGGTGTTATCGACGCTTTTCAGTGACGGACTGACGCCTGCGGGCTGAAGAAAATGCCGCCAGACATCCAGTCGGCTACGCTGCACCGGATAAATTAACAGCGTCTCGCTGGCGAGATCTTCCGGCGTGATCCGCGTTTTCGCAGCCAGTGGATGGTCAGGTGCTAACACCAGACGCACTTCATAATCGAACATTGGCGAGTAATGCAGGCCACTGCGCGGCAGAATATCGGATGTCATCACCAGATCCAGCTCGCCCTGTTGCAACGCGGGCTGCGGGTCAAAGGTTACGCCCGATTTAAAATCCGTCTCGACCTGCGGCCAGTTCTTATGAAAGTTTTCTAACGCGGGCGTCAGCCACTGAATACAGCTATGACATTCGATGGCGATACGCAGGCGAGTCTGCTGCGGTTCATTGCAGGCTTGCAGTGCCTGACTGATTTGCGGCAGTACCTGGTTTGCCAGTTGTAACAGAATTTCTCCCTGCGGCGTAAAGCGTAGCGGCTGGCTTTTACGCACAAATAGCCGGAAGCCAAGACGTTGTTCCAGATCGCTAAACTGGTGAGACAGGGCGGATTGCGTCTGATGCAACGTCGCCGCAGCGGCTGCGAGCGAGCCGCAGTTCCGCAACGCTTGTAGCGTTTTCAGGTGTTTTACTTCGATCATGAAAGTCCTTCACTTCGGCATGAATAATTTGCGCTTGAGGAATATACAGTAACCGCCAATTATGGATGTGTAAACATCTGGACGTCTAAATACTAAAAATTCCATAAGGGGCATATAATGACAATTCTTAATCACACCCTCGGTTTTCCTCGCGTTGGCCTGCGTCGCGAGCTGAAAAAAGCACAAGAAAGTTATTGGGCGGGGAACTCCACGCGTGAAGAATTACTGACGGTGGGGCGTGAATTGCGTGCCCGTCACTGGGATCAACAAAAGCAGGCCGGTATCGACTTGCTGCCGGTGGGCGACTTTGCCTGGTACGATCATGTTCTGACCACCAGCCTGTTGCTGGGTAACGTTCCGGCGCGTCATCAGAACAAAGATGGTTCTGTAGATATCGACACCCTTTTCCGTATTGGTCGTGGACGTGCGCCAACTGGCGAACCTGCGGCGGCGGCGGAAATGACCAAATGGTTTAACACCAACTATCACTACATGGTGCCGGAGTTCGTTAAAGGGCAGCAATTCAAACTGACCTGGACGCAGTTGCTGGATGAAGTGGATGAGGCGCAGGCGCGGGGCCACAAGGTGAAGCCTGTGCTACTGGGGCCGGTCACCTACCTGTGGCTGGGCAAAGTGAAAGGTGAACAGTTTGATCGCCTGAGTCTGCTGAATGACATTCTGCCGGTTTATCAGCAAGTTCTGGCGGAACTGGCAAAACGTGGCATTGAGTGGGTACAGATCGACGAACCGGCGCTGGTACTGGAACTGCCGCAGGCGTGGCTGGACGCGTATAAACCTGCTTACGATGCACTGCAGGGGCAGGTGAAACTGCTGTTGACCACCTATTTTGAAGGCGTAACACCGAACCTCGACACGATTACTGCGCTGCCTGTTCAGGGTCTGCATGTCGACCTCGTACATGGCAAAGATGATGTAGCAGAACTACACAAGCGCCTGCCTTCTGACTGGCTGCTGTCTGCCGGACTGGTCAATGGTCGTAACGTCTGGCGCGCCGATCTCACCGAGAAATATGCGCAAATTAAGGACATTGTCGGTAAACGTGATTTATGGGTGGCATCTTCCTGCTCACTGCTTCATAGCCCTATCGACCTGAGCGTGGAAACGCGCCTTGATGCAGAAGTGAAAAGCTGGTTTGCCTTCGCCCTGCAAAAATGTCATGAACTGGCACTGCTACGCGATGCGTTGAACAGTGGTGACACGGCAGCTCTGGCAGAGTGGAGCGCACCGATTCAGGCGCGCCGTCACTCAACCCGCGTACATAATCCGGCTGTAGAAAAACGTTTGGCAGCCATTACCGCCCAGGACAGTCAGCGTGCGAATGTCTATGAAGTGCGTGCTGAAGCCCAGCGTGCGCGTTTTAAACTGCCCGCATGGCCGACCACCACGATTGGGTCCTTCCCGCAAACCACGGAAATTCGTACCCTGCGTCTGGATTTCAAAAAGGGCAATCTTGACGCCAACAACTACCGCACGGGTATTGCGGAACATATCAAGCAGGCCATTGTTGAGCAGGAACGTTTGGGATTGGATGTGCTGGTGCACGGCGAAGCTGAACGTAACGACATGGTGGAATACTTTGGCGAGCATCTCGACGGTTTTGTCTTCACACAAAACGGTTGGGTACAGAGCTACGGTTCCCGCTGCGTTAAGCCGCCGATTGTCATTGGTGACGTTAGCCGTCCGGCGCCGATTACCGTTGAGTGGGCAAAGTATGCGCAATCGCTGACTGACAAACCGGTGAAAGGGATGCTGACGGGGCCGGTGACGATTCTCTGCTGGTCGTTCCCGCGTGAAGATGTCAGCCGTGAAACCATCGCTAAACAGATCGCTTTGGCGCTGCGTGATGAAGTGGCGGATCTGGAAGCCGCTGGAATTGGCATCATCCAGATTGACGAACCGGCACTGCGCGAAGGTTTACCGCTACGTCGCAGCGACTGGGATGCCTATCTCCAGTGGGGCGTAGAGGCCTTCCGTATCAACGCCGCCGTGGCGAAGGATGAAACGCAAATTCACACCCACATGTGTTATTGCGAGTTCAACGACATCATGGATTCGATTGCGGCGCTGGACGCAGACGTCATTACCATTGAAACTTCGCGCTCCGACATGGAGTTGCTGGAGTCGTTTGAAGAGTTTGATTATCCGAATGAAATCGGTCCTGGCGTCTATGACATTCACTCGCCAAACGTACCGAGCGTGGAATGGATTGAATCCCTGCTGAAGAAAGCGGCACAACGTATTCCGGCAGAGCGCCTGTGGGTCAACCCGGACTGCGGCCTGAAAACGCGTGGTTGGCCAGAAACCCGCGCGGCACTGGCGAACATGGTGCAGGCGGCGCAGAACTTGCGTCGGGGGTGATGAGTATTAACGAGTCACTGTAAATTGCAGTACGATGATGGCTTCCAGCACTGGAAGCCATTTTGCTATGTGTGCCTGGTATTAAGTGGATCTTCAGGAGCAGAAAATTAATTGCGGATTTCTTAAATACTCAATGCACCACTGACAGGCTTTGCCCATACCATCGGAACGAGCGGCAAGAAATAACTTGGTGGCGTGTTTATGTTCGCGCATCGGCTTTTTCAGTAATTTACCGCTATTTAATAACGGCAATGCCAGATGATGTGGAATATAACCAATACCGACGTTTTGTTCTATTAAGGCGATTGCCGTAGTGAAGTCAGGAACAAAAATGGGTTTTTGTCCTTCCAGTAGCCAGGCTTGCATCGGGGGGAAATTAACGGAGGTATCGCGGATACAAACCGCCGGATAATGACGCAATTCACTGTTTTCTAATGGATGCCGCTTCGCTGCCAGTGGGTGGAGTGGGCTGACGACAAAATCCCATTCCATTTGTCCGACCGGTTCGCTAATGATGCCTTCACTGCTTGGCACTGCATGAGGAGCACCGTAGACCAGATCGGCACGCTTACTGTACAGCGCATCCCAGCAGCCGTTGTATACCTCAAGATCTACTGTCAGTGTTGTTGATGTGAATTGCCGTTCAAAATCTCGAATGAATGCCACCAGCAAATCACCAGGAATAATATTGTTCACCGCAATTGTCAGTTCACGTTCAATACCATCGTGAATCAGCACTGTGTTGCGCTTTAATGCTTCCAGGTCGCCCAGAATAGTTTTGCTATGTTCGATGAAGTAACTCCCGGCCGGAGATAATTCAATATAGCGTCCCTTACGAATGAACAGTTCAACGCTCAGACTCTCTTCTGCTTTCTTAATGGTGTAGCTGATGGCGGAAGGAACTTTATTTAACTGCTCGGCTGCGGTGGTAATGCTCTGGTGTCTGGCGACCAGATGAATAACACAAAGCGTTTCGTCTGAGATGAACATAAGGCTCCCTGGTCAGTGGTAAAGTGGCTGAATCACTCCAGATTCAGCCGTAATCATTGCTTGAGTATACCCAGGAATTAGCGGTGTTGACTTACCCGACTGAGAATCGCATACGCGATGCATGCCACCAGAATAGAGTCCACCGAAGGGATCGTCGTCAGGGTGAATAAGCCTTTTACCGTCATAAAGCCAACCGCAGCGCCTATGATCCAGGCTGCGAATGTCAGCACTTTAATCTGTGACTCCTGGGCTAATACTGACTCTTGATAGCCATTACGGCGATAAAGGAAAAAGTCAGCGATATAAATTCCGGCAACGGGTGGCGTGGCGATACCGAGGAACAGTAGAAACGGAATAAACCACGCCATAATATCCAGACTGCCTACGATGGCGGAAAGGATACCCAGCGCCACGGTAATCTGCCATTTTGGAAAGCGGGTAAGCAGCGTGGAAACCACCAGCGTGCCCTGGAACATATTGCCCGCGTTACCGGTGACGCAGGCGAAAATCAATAACAGCGCCGCGGGCAGAACCGCACCGAATACCGCCATTGCACCCAGTAAAGATCCCTGACCGCTAATGGCGCTCGGCGTTGCACCCGCCCAGTAGAGCAGAGGGTAGGCAACCAGAAACGTCACGCCTGCGGCAATCAGCGCATGTTTGCGGTTATGCACAAAGCTACCGAAATCAGGCAGTGTGGCAACCAGTACAATAATCGTACCAACAACGGTGGAAACGGCGACACCCGTATTCATCTCCACTATCGCTGCTGGTGCTGCTACTTCGGTATGGGTTGCCACATAGAGGATGTAACACAGCACCAGCGCGATAACTGGCACGGCAATCTGGGCAATTTTTCCCAGAACGGCAAAACCAAATGCCGTAGAGGCGACAAAAATGACACAACCAAGCGCCACTAACAGTGCCAGTGGAACTTCCAGCCCATGCTGGGCCAGTAAGTCATGTACCGAATGACCAAACATATTGGCGGTAACGGCAATCCAGCCGAACAGACTTATCGCCATCAACATGTTAATGGCAATGGCCCCTTTTTCGCCAAACGAATATTTCACAATGCCATACGTTGGCAGGCGGGCTTTTTCTCCAACGCTAATGGTGATGGTAGAAAGTAAGGTCAGAATGACGCCGCCTAACAATACGACGCTAATTAAACTGCCGCTGGAAAGTTGATTGCCGAGGCTTGAGGATGACAACAGCACAGGTGTGACGGCAATACCCAGCAAAATCATGGCAATACGCAATCCTGATGCCGTATTCAGATTCTCTTCTTTTTTACGCATAGTATGTTCCCTTTATAAATGCGCGTTACACAGTATGAAAATGCCCGGTGTATTTGCGCCAGCTACCCAGTTCTGTAATTTCCCGTTGGCCTTCCGTCAGCCAGTTTTCTGCCAGTACGCCCAGCACTTCGCTACCATCGGCAAGTTTGATTTTGCCAATTGCCAGTCCGGCAGGTTCGCTCATTAATAGAGCGGCAAAACTGGCCAGTGGCAGTTGCCAAATTTCTACGTCGACGTGTGTTCCCCCTTCATTCACGCGAATCATTCCCGGATGGCGATCGTTAATACTCCACAACCGGTAATGGGCGTCAGTTCGGTCTTCACGGACAAAAATGCCGCCCGCTTTTTGCATATTTGGGTTGAGTTCCAGGCCGCGCATCAGCGTTCCGTTAACGGCTAAAAGTGTTGTAGTCATTGAGTTCTCCAGAGAATTAAAGGGTTATCCATGTGCCGCTCTGATGCGAAAGGGCTGCTTTTATGGTTTGCGGTGAAGTAATCAGGCCGCTGGCCTGTTTGCCTTGTTGCAGGCTGGTATTGATGAAATCAACAATGGCTTCCACTTTTGGTTGCATACTGCCGATACCAAATTGACCTTCCCGCAACAGCGTTTGTGCTTCGGCAACGCTGATAGCATCGAGCCACTGTTGTTGTGGTGTACCAAAGTTAATCGCCACTTTTTCTACACCGGTGGGGATCACCAGTAGATCCGCGGCCAACTGACTGGCGAGCAGCGCGGAGGCCAGATCTTTATCGATCACAGCTTCCACACCTTTCAGTTGTTGCCCGTCTCGCACCACCGGAATACCACCACCGCCGCAGGCAATGACCAGATATCCCTGGCGCACCAGATGAGCGATGGTGCCATGTTCAATAATTTCCAGTGGCGCAGGAGAGGGAACCGTACGCCGCCATCCGCGCCCGGCATCCTCCATCAGAGTCCAGCCGAGTTGTTGTTGGCGTTGTTGAGCCGTTACTTCATCGAGAAATGCGCCAATCGGTTTACTGGGGCTGGTGAAAGCATCGTCATGTGGGTTGACTCGCGTTTGTGTCACCAGCGCAATTACCGGTTTGTTTATGCCACGGCGAGCCAGTTCGTTATGCAGTGCCTTCTGGAACATGTAGCCAATAGCACCTTGTGTATCACCCACGGCGTAATCAAGCGGAACCGGAGAAACTTCGTTACTGGCAAGTTCTGAGCGGCGCAGAATAAAGCCCACCTGCGGCCCATTACCGTGGGTTAGCACCAGATCCCATCCGGCTTCAACCATATCAACGATATGCTGCACGCTTTCCATCACTGCAACATATTGATCGGGGATACTATTGTGCTGATCGTCTTGGATGAGCGCATTGCCGCCAACCGCGACAACAGCCAGAGGCTTAACCATGATGATTCTCCTTTGCGACGATCTCAGCCAGTGCACGTACAGCGGCGACAAAACAGGCCATTGGCGCAGTGGTGATCCCGGCACCAATTTGCCCGACCCCCGCTTGTTTGTGGGCGATACCCGTATTGATGACCGGTAAAATGCCGCGGTCGGTCACTTTACGCGCATCAATCCCTGCTGCGGTGGGGGCAAAATTGAGAGCCGGAAGTGTAAATGCGGGATTGCCGCCGAGGGTGATTGCCTGCATCCGGCGGCTGTTATTGGTGGCATCGGCAGGGGTGCCTCCCACAAATTTGACGATCGCCGGAGATGACGCCATCGCGAAGCCACCCACACCTGCGGTTTCGGTAATTGCGCTATCGCCCAGGTCAGCAGCGGCGTCGTCAACGCCAAATCCGGGGAAGAACAGACCTTCAACTGCATTGGCGGGAGCCTGGAACCAGCGATCGCCAGTACCGGAAAGCCGAATACCAAAATTCACCCCGTTACGCGCCATTACCGTAACTATTGAACTGAACGGTACATTGGCGGCGGCATCCATCATCGCTTTGCAGGCAGCCATCGACAGATTAAGGAAGAAGTGATCGTTACTGGTGATAAATGCCACGGCGCGCTGGATATGTTCTTGTGGAAGAGAGCTGGCCAGCAATGCCGGAAGAAGACGCTTAATCAGCAAACCGGTAGCAGCGGCATTGCGATTATGAACTTCATCCCCCATATGCAGCGCCTGCGCCATTAATGGCTTGAGTTCCAGCTCGCCGTGTTGTGCGATTGCTGCTTTCATTGCCGGAGCCAGCTCATAGCGCATCCAGGCCAGACGATTGAGAACTTCGTCGTTATTGGCACTAAAACGGAGAACCTTACCCAGACCTTCATTGAAATTGCTAAAAGTACGGTGGCCGTTGGTTTTGTTTTCTACCACCCATAACGGCATTGACGGGCTGATGATGCCTGCCATTGGGCCAACCGCGTGATAATGATGACAAGGGGCAAGGTCGATATCGCCTGCGGTTATCTGGTTTTCTGCATCTTGCTGGTTGGTGGCCCAACCTTCGTACAGCATGGCACCAATAATCGCCCCTTTTACCGGACCACACATCTCTTCCCAGGCAATCGGCGGACCAGAGTGCAAAATACGTTTTTGTTCAGCCATTGCTGGAATGGCCTCTTTAGCGAGCATGACATCCACCAGCACGGGTTGTGCTTCGAGATAACGTGTCATGGCGATTTGGTTGGCATTTTCTACCAGTGGATGACGTAGCAACGATGCCAGATCCAATCCAGCGTCAATATCGCCTTGTGCTGGTGGCTGCCAGTTGAGGGCAATTGCGCTTCCCCCGGCGTGTTGAATATTGTCAGCAAAACTGTGTAGTCCCGCGTTCACGACCTTCAAAGGCTGATTAAATAAGGTGTTCATGCGTTTAGCCCCTTTTTCTGCAACTGAGTCTGCGCAACGGTGCTGGCCCATAGCGCCGCCTGTGCATTACTGCCGGCGATGATGACGCCTGCGTTTTGCAGCGCACTTATCTGTTGGCTGCGTACTTGTGGATCAGCTTCTGTTCCGCAAACGTGCGCAATCAGCAACGGTGCGTTATTCATGTTGATGTGTGAAAGTTGCTCCAGTAATTCGCTGGCAGGCATAGCGGAAGCGCCATAACCAAGTACCAGGTCGAATAACACGACGGCAGTGTGTGAGTCGTTGAGTTCGTTGAGCAGACGTTGATTGCGCAGAGTCGGGTCGATCATTGGATGCGGTTTGCCACGGGTGAAATCATCGTCGCCCATATCGATCAGCGTGTGATCTTCGCTTTGCCAGATATTTGCCAGTGTGCGATTACCCGCAACTGGCGTATTGGAGGCTGCGCTGAATCCCTTTTGTTGGCAGATAAGTTGCGCTTCGTAACAGAAGGTTCCTCCGGCGAAAACTCCGCGTATCGCCTGGCGATGGGCTGACAGATGTTGGCTGGCGTGTTCTAACATTGCGAGGTCGGCAGAGGAAACCTCTGTCTCAACAGCCGGAAGAGGCTGAGCATTTAGCAACGCCACGGCGATATCCGCAGCGCTGGCCAGCGTGGTGGCAGCGGTGATATTGGGGCGTGCCAGATCGTGCGGATTTGCACCGAGGAAATTCACTACCACGGGTTTTCCACAAGCCTCGGCACGCTCCAGAATATTTTGGGCAACGATGGGTGACGGCGGTTTTGAAATCAGCACAATCACGCGCGTTTCATCATCTTGCGCCAGTGCATCTAAAGCAAAGAGCATCGATATTCCACCAATCTCTTCACGGAGATCATGCCCACCTGTTCCCAGAGCCTGAGAAATGCCTGCTCCGAGCCGGTCGATTCGGCAAGTCACTTCCTGTAACCCGGTGCCGGATGCACCGATAACACCAATTGCTCCGCGTTTCACCACATTGGCGAAGCCTAACGGAATTCCGTTAACAATGGCGGTTCCACAGTCCGGCCCCATTACGATGCGCTGACGTTCCCGGGCTAGAGTTTTGATGGATTTTTCCTGCTCGATACTGACGTTATCGCTGAACATCATCACGTTCATTCCGAGGTTTAACGCTTTAATCGCTTCGGCGGCGGCGTAGTCTCCCGGTACAGAAATGAGTGCCAGGTTGGCTTCGGGTTCGGCTTCCAGTGCCATTTCCAGACTGACCTTTTCCGGTGTTTTAATGCCACTATCCGTTTCATCATCAGGCTTGCTGGTCAGACGTTGTTGGGCCAGCACCAGTGCTTCATTGCAAATCTCTTCTTCACCCATAACCGCGATCACTAAATCATTGGGGCTGGCGTTGATTTCGTCGCCCAGACCCGCATCGCGCAATTGTTCGAGATTATTGGGCGTTCCCATGACGACCGAGGCCTGTTGAATACCGGGCAACTTGCTGATTTGCGCGGAAATCTGCATCAGAGACACTGAGTCCTGATAAAGATTGCTGAAAACTTTATATTTAACTTTCATGCTGTTATGCCTGTTTCATTCCGCCCGATAGCAAAATTCGGGCAAAGCATCCCCGTGTAGCGCCATAAACGGGCTACGGGAGAAAAGGTTGAAATCAATTCATGGTGTTCAGGGTTCGAAAGCCATGCAGCATTCCTGCAAGGCAGTCCACTCCTGACGTTGCGCCAAATTGCATGACCCGTTCAGCACAAGATGCGATGGTCATTGCCGATGCGCCCCCAACCAGTTGTGCGAGTAACTGGCAAATCGGTTCTGAAAAATGTCCCTGAAGCGCACGCTCCAGATAATGACGACTAATATCCGTGGTGTTGTGTGCATGTTGGTTAATTGCCTGCCGCAACCGGTATTGATGATCGGCAAGTGGTGCAGGTAGTTGCCATAACCAGAGTGCCGCCAGATAGCCCAGCAAATAGTCATCACCATCGGGCGTTAAGCCTTTGCCAAAGCCGATCAGTTGTGGCACCTGGCGTTCCAGCGCATCTGGATGTTCCATAATCTCTAATCCCTCGTGCATGAGGCTATCCGGCAGGTGCAATGTGCTTTGAACGTTATGCTCCAGACAAAATAAAAGCCGTTGCGATGCCATTGTTGGGTAGTGCTGTAAAACCAAAGGGAACGCCTCAAGTGTCAACATTCCCCCCACAAATGGCGGCTGCCAGAGTGTTGTGTTATGAAGCACCACGTAAAAGCGAGGTGTTTGTAGCAAGCCAGGGGTTAACTGAACAGGATCTGAACGGGCGATCTCTCTTCGCCAGTCCCAACGCTCAGGCAGGATGACTCTGGCGGCATCAGGGAGATTCAGATACGTTTGCGCACACAGCAGGGTGATGAATGTTCCCGCTTCTGAAGACAGATTTACCGCATGCTTAAAAGCACTATGCAGACGTAAATTTTGCGTTTCATTCCGCGGAAAAAGATACCCCAACGACGATGCGCAAAGCGTAACCTGTACCATCGGTGTTAGCCTTCCAGACCTGCAATAATGGCTTTGGAATCAGTTACCCAACCGAAAATGGCACCTTGTGCTTTGATCATTTCCAGGGCGTATTTCTGGAATTCCGGGAAATAGGAGCCAACACAATCTTCCGGGATGATGCATTCATAGCCACGGTCATTTGCTTCGCGCACGGTGGTGGTTACGCAAACTTCGGTAGTCACACCACAAACAATCAGCGTCTTGATACCGTGGTTTTGCAAAATCAGATGTAAGTCGGTTTGATAAAAAGCGCCTTTGCCAGGTTTATCAATCACCGGTTCGCCTGCTACCGGGTACAGTTCAGGAATGATGTCATGACCTGCTTCACCTCTGACCAGAATGCGTCCCATCGGTCCTGGTTCACCAATAAAGGTTTTACCACCGCGTGTCAGTTTGGCTGGTGGGCAGTCGCTTAAGTCAGCGCGATGGCCTTCACGGGTATGAATAACCATAATTCCTTTCTGACGTGCGGCTGCCAGCACCTCTGTACATGGCGCGATAGCCGTGCGAACCAGTGAAACATCATTACCCAATGCCTCACCGAAGCCTCCTGCCTCGACAAAGTCACGCTGCATGTCGATCATGACCAGTGCAGTCGTACACGGATCAAAAGGTAATTCAAAGGGTTGGGCCTGAAAAATGGATTGCGTCATGGTAAATCTCCTGTCTGATGTTTAAACGATCCGGTTGTTCTGAGAGCGAGTATTCAGGAGAAAAGCGGTATAAAACAGGAAAAAAGTTTGCCGCACAGCAACGAAATTTTTGCATTCAGCAGGTGGTGTGATGACGAATGTGAAGGGGGTCAAATAGTGGCATACAGCAACAAATTTTTTGATGCTGTATGTTTTTGAGATTAAAAAAATCG
The DNA here is from genome assembly GCF_002965865.1 of Escherichia sp. MOD1-EC6098. Taxonomy (NCBI): domain Bacteria; kingdom Pseudomonadati; phylum Pseudomonadota; class Gammaproteobacteria; order Enterobacterales; family Enterobacteriaceae; genus Escherichia; species Escherichia sp. MOD1-EC6098. The sequence continues at coordinate 19,754 of NZ_PTSN01000018.1, read as the reverse complement.
TTGAAATTGTGTGAGCTTAATCATCAGATTTAGCGGCAATGGCGTTACTTTTTAACACCATACTGCGTAAACCATTCCAGCATTCGCTGCCAGCCGTCTTGCGCAGACTCGGCATGATAGCTCGGGCGATAATCGGCGTTGAATGCATGTCCGGCATCCGGGTAAACGATAATCTCCGCTTTCGCGTTCGCTGCCCGCAGCGCCTGGCGCATGGTTTCAACGCTCTCCTGCGGAATGCTGTTATCCTGACCGCCGTACAGCCCGAGAACCGGGGCATTAAGGTCAGTCGCGATATCAACAGGCTGTTTCGGTGAATTTAATGTTTTGTCGCCCGTCAGTTTGCCATACCACGCTACTGCCGCTTTCAGTTGCGGGTTATGCGCGGCATACAGCCAGGCGATTCGCCCACCCCAGCAAAATCCAGTGATCATTAAGCGATGCACATCACCGCCATTGCGTGACGCCCAACTGGCGACGTGATCGAGATCGGCAAGCACCTGTGAGTCAGGTACTTTTTCTACCAGACCACTTAACAGCGTCGGGATGTCGGTGAAATCATTCGGATCGCCTTCGCGGAAGTAAAGTTCTGGTGCGATAGCCAGATACCCCTCCAGCGCCAGACGGCGACAAATGTCGCGGATATGTTCATGCACACCAAAAATTTCCTGCACTACAATGACCACAGGTAGTGGGCCATCGCTCTGCTTTGGACGAGCATGATAAGCAGGCATGTTATCCCCTTGTGAAGGGATAGAGGTGAACCCTGCCACAATCGTATCGTCCGGGGTATGAACAATTGTTGAGGCGAGGGGTGATGCAGCAGGTGCAAATCCGGATTGTTGTGTTGTTGTCATGGGATTCTCCGTACCCTTATGAAAATTTTGCGCAATGTTAACTATAGTCAGCGTGCAACAATTCACATTGCCTCAAATGGCTCATCTTTTAAGCAGCCTTACTGACTTAAGAGCAAATTATGTGATTTAAGTCACTTTTGATGAGTAAATGTATGCAACACATTTGCATCATAGTGATGATTATCACGAAAAAATGTTAATCCCTTCGGTAAAGTATCTTTTTGCTTCTTCTGACTAAACCGATTCACAGAGGAGTTGTATATGTCCAAGTCTGATGTTTTTCATCTCGGCCTCACTAAAAACGATTTACAAGGGGCTACGCTAGCCATCGTTCCTGGCGACCCGGATCGTGTGGAAAAGATCGCCGCGCTAATGGATAAGCCGGTTAAACTGGCATCTCACCGCGAATTCACCACCTGGCGTGCAGAGCTGGATGGTAAACCTGTTATCGTTTGTTCTACCGGTATCGGTGGTCCGTCGACTTCTATTGCCGTTGAAGAACTGGCACAGCTTGGCATTCGCACTTTCCTGCGTATCGGTACGACTGGCGCTATTCAGCCGCATATTAATGTTGGTGATGTACTGGTTACTACGGCGTCTGTTCGTCTGGATGGCGCGAGCCTGCATTTCGCACCGCTGGAATTCCCGGCAGTGGCTGATTTCGAATGTACTACCGCGCTGGTTGAAGCAGCGAAGTCTATTGGTGCAACCACTCACGTGGGTGTGACTGCCTCTTCTGACACTTTCTACCCGGGCCAGGAACGTTACGACACTTATTCTGGCCGTGTAGTCCGTCACTTTAAAGGCTCTATGGAAGAGTGGCAGGCGATGGGCGTAATGAACTATGAGATGGAATCTGCAACTCTGCTGACCATGTGTGCAAGCCAGGGCCTGCGTGCCGGTATGGTAGCTGGTGTTATTGTTAACCGCACCCAGCAAGAGATCCCGAATGCTGAGACGATGAAACAAACCGAAAGCCATGCGGTGAAAATCGTGGTGGAAGCGGCGCGTCGTCTGCTGTAATTCTCTTCTCCTGTCTGAAGGCCGATACGTTCGGCCTTTTGTATTTTTGCGTAGCGCCTTGCAGGAAATGCCTTTCCAACTGGACGTTTGTACAGCACAATTCTATTTTGTGCTGGTAAGTTGTTGCGTCAGGAGGCTTTGTGGATTTCTCAATCATTGTTTATGCCATTATTGCACTGGTCAGTGTGGCCATCGGCTGGCTGTTTGCCAGTTATCAACATGCACAGCAAAAAGCCGAGCAACTAGCCGAACGTGAAGAGATGGTTGCGGAGTTAAGTGCGGCAAAACAACAAATTACCCAAAGTGAGCACTGGCGTGAAGAGTGTGAACTACTCAATAACGAAGTGCGCAGCCTGCAAAGTATTAACACCTCGCTGGAGGCCGATCTGCGTGAAGTGACCACGCGGATGGAGGCCGCACAGCAACATGCTGACGATAAAATTCGCCAGATGATCAACAGCGAACAGCGTTTAAGCGAGCAGTTTGAAAACCTCGCTAACCGTATTTTTGAACACAGCAATCGCCGGGTTGATGAACAAAATCGCCAGAGTCTGAACAGCCTTTTGTCGCCGCTGCGTGAACAACTGGATGGTTTTCGCCGTCAGGTTCAGGACAGTTTTGGTAAAGAAGCACAAGAACGCCATACCCTGACCCACGAAATTCGCAATCTCCAACAACTCAACGCCCAAATGGCCCAGGAAGCAATCAACCTGACACGGGCGCTAAAAGGCGACAATAAAACCCAGGGTAACTGGGGCGAAGTGGTATTAACGCGAGTACTGGAGGCTTCCGGGTTGCGTGAGGGGTATGAATATGAAACCCAGGTCAGCATCGAAAATGACGCCCGCTCGCGGATGCAACCAGATGTCATCGTGCGCTTACCACAGGGGAAAGATGTGGTTATCGACGCCAAAATGACGCTGGTCGCGTATGAACGCTACTTCAATGCGGAAGACGACTACACCCGCGAAAGCGCATTGCAGGAACATATCGCGTCGGTGCGTAACCATATCCGCTTGTTGGGGCGTAAAGATTATCAGCAGCTTCCGGGGCTAAGAACCCTGGATTACGTGCTGATGTTTATCCCCGTCGAACCGGCATTCTTACTGGCGCTGGACAGGCAGCCGGAGCTAATCACCGAAGCGTTGAAAAACAATATTATGCTGGTTAGCCCCACCACGCTGCTGGTGGCGTTGCGTACTATCGCCAACCTGTGGCGTTATGAGCATCAAAGCCGTAACGCTCAGCAAATCGCTGATCGTGCCAGCAAGCTGTACGACAAAATGCGCCTGTTTGTTGATGATATGTCTGCGATTGGTCAAAGTCTGGATAAAGCGCAGGATAACTATCGCCAGGCGATGAAAAAACTTTCTTCAGGTCGCGGAAATGTGCTGGCGCAGGCAGAAGCGTTTCGTGGTTTAGGGGTAGAAATTAAACGCGAGATTAATCCGGATTTGGCCGATCAGGCGGTAAGCCAGGACGAAGAGTACCGATTGCGGTCGGTTCCGGAGCAGCCGAATGGTGAAGCTTATCAACGTGATGATGAATATAATCAGCAATCGCGTTAGCCCATTAGGGGTAGCTAAGCCGGGTAGAAATCTAGGGCAACGACGCCCAATCTGTTACACTTCTGGAACAATTTTTTGATGAGCAGGCATTGAGATGGTGGATAAGTCACAAGAAACGACGCACTTTGGTTTTCAGACCGTCGCGAAGGAACAAAAAGCGGACATGGTCGCCCACGTTTTCCATTCCGTGGCATCGAAATACGATGTCATGAACGATTTGATGTCCTTTGGTATTCATCGTTTGTGGAAGCGATTCACGATCGATTGTAGCGGCGTACGCCGTGGGCAGACCGTGCTGGATCTGGCTGGCGGCACTGGCGATCTGACGGCGAAATTCTCCCGCCTGGTCGGTGAAACTGGCAAAGTGGTCCTCGCTGATATCAATGAATCCATGCTCAAAATGGGGCGCGAGAAGCTGCGTAATATCGGCGTGATTGGCAACGTTGAGTATGTTCAGGCAAATGCCGAGGCTCTACCGTTCCCGGATAACACCTTTGATTGCATCACCATTTCGTTTGGTCTGCGTAACGTCACTGACAAAGATAAAGCGCTGCGTTCGATGTATCGCGTGCTGAAACCCGGCGGTCGTCTGCTGGTGCTTGAGTTCTCGAAGCCGATTATCGAGCCGCTAAGCAAAGCTTATGACGCTTACTCCTTCCATGTGTTGCCGCGTATTGGCTCGCTGGTGGCGAATGACGCCGACAGCTACCGTTATCTGGCAGAATCCATCCGTATGCATCCCGATCAGGATACCCTGAAAGCCATGATGCAAGATGCCGGATTCGAAAGTGTCGATTATTACAACCTGACGGCTGGCGTTGTGGCGCTGCACCGTGGTTATAAGTTCTGACAGGAGTACGACTATGCCTTTTAAACCTTTAGTGACGGCAGGAATAGAAAGTCTGCTCAACACCTTCCTGTATCGCTCACCCGCGCTGAAAACTGCCCGCTCGCGTCTGTTGGGCAAAGTATTGCGCATAGAGGTAAAAGGCTTTTCGACCTCGCTGATTTTGGTATTTAGCGAACGTCAGGTCGATGTTCTGGGAGAATGGGCGGGTGATGCTGATTGCACCGTCATTGCTTATGCCAGCGTGTTACCGAAACTCCGCGATCGCCAGCAGCTTGCCGCGTTAATCCGCAGCGGCGAGCTGGAAGTGCAGGGCGATATTCAGGTAGTACAGAACTTCGTTGCACTGGCAGATCTCGCGGAGTTTGACCCAGCGGAGCTGCTGGCTCCTTATACTGGTGATATCGCTGCCGAAGGTATCAGCAAAGCCCTGCGTGGTGGCGCGAAGTTCCTGCATCACGGTATTAAACGCCAGCAACGTTATGTGGCTGAAGCAATTACCGAAGAGTGGCGTATGGCGCCAGGTCCGCTTGAAGTGGCCTGGTTTGCGGAAGAGACAGCCGCCGTTGAACGTGCCGTTGATGCGCTAACCAAACGGCTGGAAAAACTGGAGGCAGTTTAATGACGCCAGGTGAAGTACGGCGCCTGTATTTCATCATTCGCACTTTTTTAAGCTACGGACTTGATGAACTGATTCCTAAAATGCGTATCACTTTGCCGCTGCGGTTATGGCGATACTCATTGTTCTGGATGCCGAATCGGCATAAAGATAAACCATTAGGCGAGCGGCTACGACTGGCGCTGCAAGAACTGGGTCCTGTATGGATCAAGTTTGGGCAGATGTTATCGACCCGCCGCGATCTTTTCCCGCCGAATATTGCCGACCAACTGGCGTTATTGCAGGACAAAGTCGCACCGTTTGATGGCAAACTGGCGAAAGCACAAATTGAAGCGGCGATGGGCGGCTTGCCGGTGGAAGCGTGGTTTGATGATTTTGACATTACGCCCCTGGCATCGGCTTCCGTTGCGCAGGTACATACTGCGCGGCTGAAATCGAATGGCAAAGAGGTGGTGATTAAAGTTATCCGCCCGGATATTTTGCCGGTTATTAAAGCGGACCTGAAACTTATTTATCGTCTCGCCCGCTGGGTGCCGCGCTTACTGCCGGATGGACGTCGTCTGCGCCCAACTGAAGTGGTTCGCGAGTACGAGAAAACGTTGATCGACGAACTGAATTTGTTGCGGGAATCCGCTAACGCAATCCAGTTGCGGCGCAATTTTGAAAACAGCCCGATGCTCTACATTCCGGAAGTTTACCCTGACTATTGCAGCGAAGGGATGATGGTGATGGAGCGCATCTACGGCATTCCGGTTTCTGATGTCGCGGCGCTGGAGAAAAACGGCACCAACATGAAATTGCTGGCGGAACGCGGCGTGCAGGTGTTTTTTACTCAGGTCTTCCGTGACAGTTTTTTCCATGCCGACATGCACCCAGGCAACATCTTCGTAAGCTTCGAACACCCGGAAAACCCGAAGTATATCGGTATTGATTGCGGGATTGTTGGCTCGCTAAACAAAGAAGATAAACGCTATCTGGCGGAAAACTTTATCGCCTTCTTTAACCGTGACTATCGCAAAGTGGCGGAGTTGCACGTTGATTCAGGCTGGGTGCCGCCAGATACCAACGTGGAAGATTTTGAATTTGCCATTCGTACCGTGTGCGAGCCTATCTTTGAAAAACCGCTGGCGGAAATTTCGTTTGGACATGTGCTGTTAAATCTGTTTAATACGGCGCGTCGATTCAACATGGAAGTGCAGCCGCAACTGGTGTTACTTCAGAAAACGTTGCTCTATATCGAAGGCGTTGGACGGCAACTTTATCCACAGCTCGATTTATGGAAAACTGCAAAACCCTTCCTTGAATCGTGGATTAAAGATCAGGTTGGTATTCCTGCGCTGGTGAGAGCCTTTAAGGAAAAAGCGCCGTTCTGGATCGAAAAAATGCCAGAACTGCCTGAATTGGTTTATGACAGTTTGCGCCAGGGCAAGTATTTACAGCACAGTGTTGATAAGATTGCGCGCGAGTTACAGTCGAATCATGTGCGTCAGGGACAATCCCGTTATTTTCTCGGAATTGGTGCGACATTAGTATTAAGTGGCACATTCTTGTTGGTCAGCCGACCTGAATTTGGGTTGATGCCCGCCTGGTTAATGGCGGGGGGGCTGAGCGCCTGGTTTGTCGGTTGGCGCAAAACACGCTGATTTTTTCATCGCTCAAGGCGGGCCGTGTAACGTATAATGCGGCCTTGTTTAATCATCATCTACCACAGAGGAACATGTATGGGTGGTATCAGTATTTGGCAGTTATTGATTATTGCCGTCATCGTTGTACTGCTTTTTGGCACCAAAAAGCTCGGCTCCATCGGTTCCGATCTTGGTGCGTCGATCAAAGGCTTTAAAAAAGCAATGAGCGATGATGAACCAAAGCAGGATAAAACCAGTCAGGATGCTGATTTTACTGCGAAAACTATCGTCGATAAGCAGGCGGATACGAACCAGGAACAGGCTAAAACAGAAGACGCGAAGCGCCACGATAAAGAGCAGGTGTAATCCGTGTTTGATATCGGTTTTAGCGAACTGCTATTGGTATTCATCATCGGCCTCGTCGTTCTGGGGCCGCAACGATTGCCTGTGGCGGTAAAAACGGTAGCGGGCTGGATTCGTGCGTTGCGTTCACTGGCGACAACGGTGCAGAACGAACTGACCCAGGAGTTAAAACTCCAGGAGTTTCAGGACAGCCTGAAAAAGGTTGAAAAGGCGAGTCTCACTAACCTGACGCCCGAACTGAAAGCGTCGATGGATGAACTGCGCCAGGCCGCGGAGTCGATGAAACGTTCCTACGTCGCAAACGATCCTGAAAAGGTGAGTGATGAAGCGCACACCATCCATAACCCGGTGGTGAAAGACAATGAGGCTGCGCATGAAGGCGTCACGCCTGCCGCTGCGGAAACTCAGGCCAGTTCGCCGGAACAGAAGCCAGAAGCCACGCCAGAGCCGGTGGTAAAACCTGCTGCGGACGCTGAACCGAAAACCGCTGCATCTTCCCCTTCATCGAGTGATAAACCGTAAACATGTCTGTAGAAGATACTCAACCGCTTATCACGCATCTGATTGAGCTGCGTAAGCGTCTGCTGAACTGCATTATCGCGGTGATCGTGATATTTCTGTGCCTGGTCTATTTCGCCAATGATATCTATCACCTGGTATCCGCGCCGTTGATCAAGCAGTTGCCGCAAGGTTCAACGATGATCGCCACCGACGTGGCCTCGCCGTTCTTTACGCCGATCAAGTTGACCTTTATGGTGTCGCTGATTCTGTCAGCGCCGGTGATTCTCTATCAGGTGTGGGCGTTTATCGCTCCCGCGCTGTATAAGCACGAACGTCGTCTGGTGGTGCCGTTGCTGGTTTCCAGCTCTCTGCTGTTTTATATCGGTATGGCGTTTGCCTATTTTGTGGTCTTCCCGCTGGCATTTGGCTTCCTTGCCAATACCGCGCCAGAAGGGGTACAGGTGTCCACCGACATCGCCAGCTACTTAAGCTTCGTTATGGCGTTGTTTATGGCGTTTGGCGTCTCCTTCGAAGTACCGGTGGCAATTGTGCTGCTGTGCTGGATGGGGATTACCTCTCCAGAAGACTTACGCAAAAAACGCCCGTATGTGCTGGTTGGCGCATTTGTTGTCGGGATGCTACTGACGCCGCCGGATGTCTTCTCGCAAACGCTGCTGGCGATCCCGATGTACTGCCTGTTTGAAATCGGTGTCTTCTTCTCACGCTTTTACGTTGGTAAAGGTCGAAACCGGGAAGAAGAAAACGACGCTGAAGCAGAAAGCGAAAAAACTGAAGAATAAATTCAACCGCCCGTCAGGGCGGTTGTCATATGGAGAGCAGGATGTTTGATATCGGCGTTAATTTGACCAGTTCGCAATTTGCGAAAGACCGCGATGATGTTGTGGCACGCGCTTTTGCTGCGGGTGTTGATGGGCTACTCATCACCGGCACTAACCTGCACGAAAGCCAACAGGCGCAAAAACTGGCGCGTCAGTATCTGCACTGTTGGTCAACGGCAGGCGTGCATCCTCACGACAGCAGCCAGTGGCAAGATGCAACAGAAGAAGTGCTTGTGGAGCTGGCCTCGCAGCCAGAAGTGGTGGCGATGGGTGAGTGTGGCCTCGACTTTAACCGCAACTTTTCTACGCCAGAAGAACAGGAACGTGCCTTTGTTGCCCAGTTGCGTATTGCCGCAGAATTAAACATGCCGGTGTTTATGCACTGTCGCGATGCCCATGAGCGGTTTATTACATCGCTGGAGCCGTGGCTGGATAAACTACCTGGCGCGGTGTTGCACTGTTTTACTGGCACACGCGAAGAGATGCAGGCATGTGTGGCGCGAGGCATTTATATTGGCATTACTGGTTGGGTTTGCGATGAACGACGCGGACTGGAACTGCGAGAACTGTTGCCGTTGATTCCGGCAGATAAACTACTGATTGAAACTGATGCACCGTATTTGCTCCCGCGCGATCTCACGCCGAAGCCATCCTCCCGGCGCAACGAGCCAGCCTGTTTGCCCCATATTTTGCAACGTATTGCGTACTGGCGTGGGGAAGATGCCGCATGGCTGGCTGCCACCACGGATGCCAATGTCAAAAAGTTATTTGGGATTGCGTTCTAGAGTTTGCGGAACTCGGTGTTCTTCACACTGTGCTTAATCTCTTTATTGATAAGATTAAGCAAGAGCATAGAGCGTGCCTCACCGTCGGGTTCGGTGAAAATGGCCTGAAAACCTTCGAAAGCACCTTCGGTAATAATCACCTTATCACCTGGATATGGCGTTGCCGGATCGACAATGTCTTTCGGTTTATACACCGATAACTGATGAATCACCGCCGATGGGACTATCGCTGGCGATGCGCCAAAACGGACAAAGTGGCTGACACCCCGAGTGGCGTTGATGGTGGTGGTATGAATCACTTCTGGATCAAATTCCACAAACAGGTAGTTGGGGAACAATGGCTCACTGACTGCAGTACGTTTGCCTCGTACGATTTTTTCCAGGGTGATCATCGGCGCCAGGCAATTAACCGCCTGTCTTTCGAGGTGTTCCTGGGCACGTTGGAGTTGCCCGCGCTTGCAGTACAGTAAATACCAGGATTGCATAATGACTCTTATCCGTTTAATCGGGGCGCAAGAATAGCAAAAGCGATGCGTTAAGTTAATTATATTCCCGGGTTTGCGTTATACCGCCTGAGTTCACGCTAATTTAACAAATTTACAGCATCGTAAAGATGAACGCCGTATAATGTGCGCAGATTAAGAGGCTACAATGGACGCCATGAAATATAACGATTTACGCGACTTCCTGACCTTGCTTGAACAGCAGGGTGAGCTAAAACGTATCACGCTCCCGGTGGATCCGCATCTGGAAATGACTGAAATAGCCGACCGCACATTGCGTGCCGGTGGACCTGCGCTGTTGTTTGAAAATCCTAAAGGTTATTCAATGCCGGTGCTGTGCAACCTGTTTGGTACGCCGAAACGTGTCGCTATGGGTATGGGGCAAGAGGATGTTTCGGCGTTGCGAGAAGTCGGTAAATTATTAGCGTTTCTGAAAGAACCGGAGCCGCCAAAAGGCTTTCGCGATCTGTTTGATAAGCTGCCGCAGTTTAAGCAGGTGTTGAACATGCCGACGAAACGGTTACGTGGTGCGCCCTGTCAGCAAAAAATTGTTTCTGGTGATGATGTCGATCTCAACCGCATTCCCATTATGACCTGCTGGCCGGAAGATGCTGCTCCGTTGATTACCTGGGGGTTGACGGTGACGCGGGGGCCGCACAAAGAGCGGCAAAATCTTGGCATTTATCGCCAGCAGTTGATTGGTAAAAACAAGCTGATTATGCGCTGGCTGTCGCACCGCGGCGGTGCGCTGGATTATCAGGAGTGGTGCGCGGCGCATCCGGGTGAACGTTTTCCGATCTCTGTTGCTCTGGGGGCTGATCCTGCGACGATTCTCGGCGCGGTGACGCCAGTGCCGGATACGTTGTCGGAATACGCCTTTGCCGGATTGTTACGTGGCACCAAAACCGAAGTGGTGAAGTGCATTTCTAATGACCTCGAAGTACCTGCCAGTGCAGAAATCGTGCTGGAAGGGTATATCGACCCGGGTGAGATGGCTGCAGAAGGCCCATATGGTGACCACACGGGTTACTATAATGAAGTTGATAGCTTCCCTGTCTTTACCGTAACGCACATTACCCAGCGTGAAGATGCGATTTACCACTCCACCTATACCGGTCGTCCGCCAGATGAACCTGCGGTGTTGGGCGTGGCGCTGAACGAAGTGTTCGTGCCGATTCTGCAAAAACAGTTCCCGGAAATTGTTGATTTTTATCTGCCGCCGGAGGGCTGCTCTTATCGACTGGCGGTAGTGACGATCAAAAAACAGTACGCTGGACACGCAAAGCGCGTCATGATGGGCGTCTGGTCGTTCTTACATCAGTTTATGTACACTAAATTTGTGATCGTCTGCGATGATGATGTCAACGCACGCGACTGGAACGATGTGATTTGGGCGATTACTACCCGCATGGACCCGGCGCGGGATACGGTGCTGGTTGAAAATACGCCTATTGATTATCTGGACTTTGCCTCGCCTGTTTCCGGGCTGGGTTCAAAAATGGGGCTGGATGCCACGAATAAATGGCCAGGGGAAACCCAGCGTGAGTGGGGGCGTCCTATCAAAAAAGATCCGGATGTTGTTGCGCATATTGACGCAATCTGGGATGAACTGGCCATCTTTAACAACGGTAAAAGCGCCTGATGCGCGTTTGTTTTGCCCTATTTATTGATCCGACAGAGAAAGCGCATGACAACCTTAAGCTGTAAAGTGACCTCGGTAGAAGCTATCACGGATACCGTATACCGTGTTCGAATCGTGCCAGATGCGGCCTTTTCATTCCGTGCAGGTCAGTATTTGATGGTAGTGATGGACGAGCGCGATAAACGCCCATTTTCAATGGCCTCAACGCCTGATGAAAAAGGATTTATCGAGTTGCATATCGGTGCTTCTGAAATCAATCTTTACGCGAAAGCTGTCATGGACCGCATCCTTAAAGATCATCAAATCGTAGTCGATATCCCCCACGGTGAAGCCTGGCTGCGCGATGATGAAGAGCGTCCAATGATTCTTATTGCCGGCGGCACGGGCTTCTCTTATGCCCGTTCTATTTTGCTGACGGCGCTGGCGCGTAATCCCAATCGTAATATCACTATTTACTGGGGCGGGCGTGAGCAGCAACATCTGTACGATCTTTCTGAGCTTGAGGCGCTTTCGCTTAAGCATCCTGGTTTACAAGTGGTGCCGGTGGTTGAACAGCCGGAAGCGGGTTGGCGAGGGCGTACCGGTACGGTATTAACGGCGGTGTTGCAGGATCACGGTACGTTAGCAGAGCATGATATCTATATCGCTGGACGTTTTGAGATGGCGAAAATCGCCCGAGACCTGTTCTGCAATGAGCGTAATGCGCGGGAAGATCGCCTGTTTGGCGATGCGTTTGCGTTTATCTAAGGGTTAAAAAAACCCGCCCCTGACAGGCGGGAAAAACGGCAACTAAAGCTTTATTCAGTGGCATTACTCTATGTCGCGTCTTATCCGGCCTACAAAGAGTCCTGAACCGTAGGCCGGATAAGGCGTTCACGCCGCATCCGGCAAGTGTTTAAACCCGCTCAAACACCGTCGCAATGCCCTGACCCAGACCGATACACATCGTCGCCAGACCAAACTGGGCATCTTTGCGTTCCATCAGATTCAGCAGCGTGGTGCTGATACGCGCACCGGAACAGCCCAGCGGATGACCCAGTGCGATCGCGCCACCGTTGAGGTTGATCTTCTCGTCAATCTGCTCCATCAGCCCCAGATCTTTAATACACGGCAGGATCTGCGCGGCAAAGGCTTCATTCATTTCAAACACGCCGATATCGCTGGCAGAAAGCCCCGCTTTTTTCAGCGCCAGCTTCGAGGCCGGAACCGGGCCGTAACCCATAATCGACGGGTCACAACCGACAACCGCCATCGAACGCACGCGGGCGCGTGGCTTAAGACCTAATTCACGGGCGCGGCTTTCACTCATCACCAGCATGGCTGCAGCACCATCGGAAAGCGCAGAAGACGTGCCCGCCGTTACTGTACCGCTGACTGGATCGAACGCCGCACGTAGCGTGGCGAGGGCTTCCACGGTGGTTTCCGGGCGAATCACTTCGTCGTAATTAAACTGCTTCAGTACACCGTCGGCATCGTGACCACCTGTCGGGATGATTTCATTTTTAAATGCGCCCGACTGCGTGGCGGCCCAGGCACGAGCGTGTGACCGTGCGGCAAAGGCATCCTGCATTTCACGGCTGATACCGTGCATACGCGCCAGCATTTCTGCCGTTAAGCCCATCAGGCCCGCCGCTTTGGCAACATTGCGGCTAAGACCCGGGTGAAAATCGACACCGTGGCTCATTGGTACATGACCCATATGTTCCACACCGCCGACCAGACATGCCTGCGCATCGCCAGTCATGATCATTCGTGCCGCGTCGTGCAATGCCTGCATGGATGAACCACACAAGCGATTGACGGTAACCGCCGGGACGGAATGCGGCACTTCTGCCAACAGCGCCGCGTTACGGGCGATGTTGAAACCCTGCTCCAGCGTTTGCTGCACACAACCCCAGTAAATATCGTCGAGAGCCGCTGCTTCCAGCGCCGGATTACGCGCCAGTAGACTACGCATTAAATGAGCGGAGAGGTCTTCCGCGCGCACGTGACGAAAAGCTCCGCCCTTCGAACGGCCCATCGGGGTGCGAATTGCATCGACAATGACAACCTGTTCCATTGTGACTCCTTAAGCCGTTTTCAGGTCGCCAACCGGACGGGCTGGCTCAACCGGGGGATAGTATGGTTCGTTATGGCGCGCTTTATTACGCAGACCTTCCGGCACTTCATACAGTGGGCCGAGGTGCTGATATTGCTGCGCCATATCGAGATATTTCGCGCTGCCGAGGGTGTCCAGCCAGCGGAACGCGCCGCCGTGGAACGGAGGGAAGCCCAGGCCGTAGACCAGCGCCATATCCGCTTCTGCCGGAGTGGCGATAATGCCTTCTTCCAGGCAGCGCACCACTTCGTTGACCATCGGGATCATCATGCGGGCGATAATCTCTTCCTCGCTGAAATCACGCTTTGGCTGGCTGACTTCTGCCAGCAGGCCGTCAACGGCGGAATCTTCTTCTTTCTTCGGCTTGCCTTTGCTGTCTTCTTTATAGCGCCAGAAACCGAGACAATTCTTCTGACCAAAGCGGTTGGCATCAAACAATGAATCGATGGCGTCGCGATAATCTTTCTGCATCCGCTGCGGGAAGCCCGCTGCCATCACTGCCTGGGCGTGATGCGCGGTATCAATCCCCACGACATCCAGCAGGTATGCCGGACCCATCGGCCAGCCAAACTGTTTTTCCATCACCTTGTCGATCTTGCGGAAATCCGCGCCGTCACGTAGCAACTGGCTGAAACCAGCGAAGTACGGGAACAGCACGCGGTTAACGAAGAAGCCCGGGCAGTCGTTAACTACGATCGGCGTCTTGCCCATCTTGCTTGCCCAGGCGACAACTTTTGCGATGGTTTCGTCGGAGCTTTTCTCACCGCGAATAATTTCTACCAACGGCATCCGGTGCACCGGGTTAAAGAAGTGCATCCCGCAGAAATTTTCCGGGCGTTCCAGCGCGTTGGCCAGTTCGCTGATAGGAATGGTTGAAGTGTTAGAAGCCAGCACGGTATCCGGACGTACTTTCTGCTCAGTTTCTGCCAGCACGGCTTTTTTCACTTTCGGGTTTTCAACAACCGCTTCTACCACAATATCCACGCGGTCAAACCCGGCGTAGTCGAGTGTTGGGTGAATCGTGGAGATCACGCCAGCCAGTTTCAGACCATCGATCTTGCCGCGCTCAAGCTGCTTGTTCAGCAGTTTCGCGGCTTCGGTCATGCCGAGGGTTAACGACTTGTCGTTGATATCTTTCATGACAACCGGCACGCCTTTCCACGCGGACTGGTAAGCAATGCCGCCCCCCATAATGCCCGCGCCCAGTACAGCGGCCTGTTTCGGTGTTTCAACGTCTTGGGTAAGCTTTTTCGCTTTGCCTTTTACATATTGATCGTTAAGGAAAATGCCGACCAGTGCGCGGGCTTCGTTGGTGTGCGCCAGCGGAACAAAGCTTTTGTTTTCCAGGTTTAAGGCTTCTTCACGACCAAAACGGGCGGCGGCTTCAATGGTTTTTACTGCGGTGATGGGGGCCGGGTAATGTTTCCCCGCTGTTTGTGCGACCATCCCTTTAGCGATGGTGAAGCTCATGGTGGCTTCAATCTTGCTAAGTTTCAGCGGTTCCAGCTTCGGCTGACGTTTCGCTTTCCAGTCGAGGTCGCCGTTAATGGCCTGGCGTAAAATTGCCATCGCGCCTTCAAGTAGTTTTTCTGCTTTGACTACGCCATCAACCAGACCGATTTTCAGCGCCTGTTCGGCCCCGACATCTTTACCGGCGGCAATGATTTCCAGCGCACTGTCAGCGCCCAGCATTCGTGGCATACGCACGGAGCCGCCAAAGCCCGGCATGATGCCAAGTTTGGTTTCCGGCAACCCGATACGCAGATCCGGCGTCGCCAGACGATAATCGGTCGCCAGCACGCATTCGCAGCCACCGCCCAGCGCGTAGCCGTTGACCGCGGCAATGGTCGGCACCGGCAGATCTTCCAGGCGATTAAACACGCTATTGGCAAAATGCAGCCACTGGCTTAATTGTTCTTCCGGAACGAGAAACAGCGATAAAAATTCGGTGATATCAGCACCGACAATAAAGGCTGCTTTGTTCGAACGCAGCAGCAGCCCTTTTAAATCTGATTGTTGTTCCAGCACGCCGATGGCCTCACCGAGGCTGGCGACGGTTGCAGTGTCGAGTTTATTAACTGAGCCTGGGGCATCGAACA
Organism: Escherichia sp. MOD1-EC6098; assembly: GCF_002965865.1. Classification (NCBI taxonomy): domain Bacteria; kingdom Pseudomonadati; phylum Pseudomonadota; class Gammaproteobacteria; order Enterobacterales; family Enterobacteriaceae; genus Escherichia; species Escherichia sp. MOD1-EC6098. The sequence continues at coordinate 4,388 of NZ_PTSN01000018.1, read as the reverse complement.
CCAGTTCGGCAATGCCATCTTCCAGCCAGTCAAGGTACAGGGTGTCGCCTTTGTAAAGCATGTCAGTCTCCTGAATCCGCAAGGTGATCTGGTCGTACCAGATGGCTTGAAGTGTGTGTTTTATGTTAAAAATATGCAAATAAAAGATTAAAGAAATGCCGTTCTGATCACGCTCGGCAGAAATCACGCTCTGTATGAACGTTGTGCTAAGATGCGGAGACTTAAGGTCAAAAAACAGAAGGGTAAAAAATGGAATCACTGGCCTCGCTTTATAAAAATCATATAGCTACCTTGCAAGAACGGACTCGCGATGCGCTGGCGCGCTTCAAGCTGGATGCATTACTTATTCACTCTGGCGAGCTGTTCAACGTTTTTCTCGACGATCATCCCTATCCGTTTAAAGTGAACCCGCAATTCAAAGCATGGGTGCCGGTAACTCAGGTGCCAAACTGCTGGTTGCTGGTGGATGGCGTGAACAAACCGAAACTGTGGTTTTATCTGCCGGTTGATTACTGGCACAACGTCGAACCGCTGCCGACCTCCTTCTGGACTGAAGATGTGGAAGTGATCGCGCTCCCGAAAGCTGATGGTATTGGTAGCCAACTGCCTGCCGCGCGCGGCAATATCGGTTATATTGGTCCGGTGCCGGAACGTGCGCTGCAACTGGGCATTGAGGCCAGCAACATCAACCCGAAAGGGGTCATTGACTACCTGCATTACTACCGTTCTTTCAAAACCGAGTACGAACTGACCTGTATGCGTGAAGCGCAGAAAATGGCGGTCAATGGTCATCGCGCGGCAGAAGAAGCCTTCCGTTCCGGTATGAGCGAGTTCGATATCAACATCGCCTACCTGACCGCGACCGGCCATCGTGATACCGACGTACCTTACAGCAACATTGTGGCGCTTAACGAACATGCTGCGGTGTTGCATTACACCAAACTGGATCATCAGGCGCCGGAAGAGATGCGCAGCTTCCTGCTGGACGCCGGGGCCGAATATAACGGCTATGCGGCTGACCTGACTCGTACCTGGTCGGCAAAAAGCGACAATGACTATGCGCAACTGGTGAAAGACGTTAATGATGAACAACTGGCGCTGATCGCCACCATGAAGGCGGGTGTCAGCTATGTGGATTACCACATCCAGTTCCATCAGCGCATCGCTAAACTGTTGCGTAAACACCAAATCATCACTGATATGAGTGAAGAAGCGATGGTCGAAAACGATCTTACCGGGCCGTTTATGCCGCACGGTATCGGGCATCCGCTTGGCCTGCAGGTGCATGACGTAGCCGGTTTTATGCAGGATGATAGTGGTACGCATCTCGCGGCACCGGCAAAATATCCGTACCTGCGCTGCACTCGTATTCTCCAGCCGGGGATGGTGTTAACCATTGAACCGGGTATCTACTTCATCGAATCGCTGCTGGCTCCGTGGCGTGAAGGGCAGTTCAGCAAACACTTCAACTGGCAGAAAATTGAAGCACTGAAACCGTTCGGCGGCATTCGTATCGAAGACAACGTGGTGATCCACGAAAATAACGTGGAAAACATGACCCGGGATTTGAAGCTGGCGTGATGGAAAGCTGGTTAATTCCTGCGGCACCGGTCACGGTCGTTGAAGAGATCAAAAAAAGCCGCTTCATTACGCTGTTGGCACATACCGATGGCGTCGAGGCGGCGAAAGCGTTTGTTGAATCAGTATGGGCAGAACACCCCGATGCTCGCCACCATTGCGTGGCGTGGGTGGCGGGGGCGCCTGACGATTCACAACAACTGGGCTTCTCCGATGACGGTGAACCGGCGGGAACGGCAGGTAAACCGATGCTCGCCCAACTGATGGGCAGCGGCGTTGGGGAAATTACCGCCGTGGTGGTGCGCTACTACGGCGGCATATTGCTGGGCACCGGTGGGTTAGTGAAAGCTTATGGCGGCGGCGTGAATCAGGCACTGCGCCAGCTAACGACCCAACGCAAGACGCCATTAACCGAATATACTTTGCAATGTGAATATAGTCAGTTAACCGGTATTGAAGCGTTGCTGGGGCAGTGTGACGGCAAAGTTATTACCAGCGATTATCAGGCATTCGTTCTGCTGCGGGGGGCGCTTCCGGCGGCGAAAGTGGCTGAATTTTCCGCAAAGCTGGCGGATTTTAGCCGTGGTTCATTGCAATTGTTAGCGATTGAAGAATAATCCCCACTTCATTTTGCAGAACTAAGGAAGCGGCAGAGATGCATTTTCGCGCCATAACCCGAATCGTTGGACTACTGGTCATCTTATTTTCAGGGACCATGATTATCCCTGGGCTGGTAGCGCTCATCTACCGGGATGGGGCGGGCCGCGCATTTACCCAGACCTTTTTTGTCGCCCTCGCGATTGGCTCCATGCTGTGGTGGCCGAACCGTAAAGAGAAGGGCGAGCTGAAATCCCGCGAAGGGTTTCTGATAGTGGTGCTGTTCTGGACCGTGCTGGGTAGTGTCGGTGCGCTCCCTTTTATCTTCTCGGAAAGCCCGAACCTCACCATTACAGATGCGTTTTTTGAATCCTTCTCCGGTCTGACCACCACAGGCGCAACGACGCTGGTGGGGTTGGACTCACTCCCTCATGCCATCCTCTTTTATCGCCAGATGCTGCAATGGTTTGGCGGGATGGGGATCATTGTGTTAGCAGTCGCGATACTGCCTATTCTCGGTGTAGGTGGAATGCAGCTCTATCGCGCGGAAATGCCCGGCCCGCTGAAAGATAACAAAATGCGCCCGCGTATTGCGGAAACGGCAAAAACTTTGTGGTTGATTTATGTTCTGTTGACCGTCGCCTGTGCGCTGGCGCTGTGGTTTGCTGGAATGGATGCCTTTGATGCCATCGGTCATAGCTTTGCGACAATCGCTATTGGTGGTTTCTCGACACATGATGCTAGTGTTGGCTATTTCGATAGCCCGACCATTAACACTATTATTGCTATTTTCTTGCTGATCTCCGGCTGTAACTACGGTCTGCACTTCTCGCTGTTAAGTGGGCGTAGTCTGAAGGTTTACTGGCGCGATCCGGAATTTCGCATGTTTATCGGCGTACAGTTTACGCTGGTGGTTATTTGTACACTCGTACTGTGGTTTCATAATGTCTACAGTTCGGCGCTGATGACGATTAACCAGGCATTTTTCCAGGTAGTGTCGATGGCGACGACCGCCGGGTTTACGACCGACAGCATTGCCCGCTGGCCGCTCTTTTTGCCGGTACTACTGTTGTGCTCTGCATTTATCGGTGGTTGCGCCGGGTCAACGGGCGGTGGCCTGAAAGTGATCCGTATCCTGTTGTTGTTTAAACAGGGGAACCGTGAGCTGAAACGTCTGGTGCATCCGAATGCTGTTTATAGCATTAAGCTAGGGAACCGCGCATTGCCGGAACGCATCCTTGAAGCCGTGTGGGGATTCTTCTCTGCTTATGCGTTAGTTTTTATTGTCAGTATGCTGGCGATTATCGCCACTGGCGTGGATGACTTTTCTGCCTTTGCGTCGGTTGTTGCGACATTGAATAACCTGGGGCCAGGGCTTGGTGTGGTTGCTGATAACTTTACCAGCATGAATCCGGTGGCTAAATGGATCCTGATTGCCAATATGCTATTTGGTCGTCTCGAGGTCTTTACATTGCTGGTGCTCTTTACCCCGACTTTCTGGCGTGAATGATGGAGTAATACGTGAAAACATTAATTCTTTTCTCAACAAGGGATGGACAAACGCGCGAGATTGCCTCGTATCTGGCTTCGGAATTGAAAGAACTGGGGAGCCAGGCGGATGTTGTCAACTTGCATCGCACCGAAGAACCAGAATGGGAAAACTACGACTGCGTGGTAATTGGTGCATCTATTCGCTACGGTCATTACCATTCTGCGTTCCAGGAGTTTGTCAAAACGCATGCCACACGCCTGAACTCCATGCCGAGCGCCTTTTACTCGGTGAACCTGGTGGCGCGCAAACCGGAGAAGCGTACTGTGCAGACCAACAGCTACGCGCGGAAGTTTTTGATGAACTCACAATGGCGTCCCGATCGCTGCGCGGTTATCGCTGGGGCGCTGCGTTATCCACGCTACCGTTGGTACGACCGCTTTATGATCAAGCTGATTATGAAGATGTCTGGCGGAGAAACGGATACGCGCAAAGAAGTTGTCTATACCGATTGGGAACAGGTAGCGAATTTTGCCCGAGAAATCGCCCATTTAACCAACAAACCGATGATGAAATAAGCATAAAGAATAAAAAACACGCATTCGGAAAATTATTTTAAATTTCCTCTTGTCAGGCCGGAATAACTCCCTATAATGCGCCACCACTGACACGGAACAACGGCAAATAAGCCGCCGGGTCAGCGGGGTTCTCCTGAGAACTTCGA